>JAQCNK010000222.1 GCA_028275075.1 Haloarcula sp.
TCCTCCCAGGCTGCCGTCTGGCGAGCGAACAGCGGCCGCGCTGTCTCAAGCACTTCGGCCCACTGTTCTTCCGGCGTTCGCCCGTCGACTGTCGGTTCGGTAATCCCGGCCTCGATCTGTTGTTTGAGTCCGCCAACCCGCTTCATGAAGAACTCGTCGAGATTCTTCGTGACGTATGCGAGAAACCGCAGTCGTTCCAGCGGCGGGTTACGGTCGTCTTCGCCCTCGTGCAGTACCCGTTCCTGAAAGGCGAGTTCGGAGAGTTCTCGATTGAGATAGTACTGATGCGACGAGAGGTCAGCATCTGTCGGCTGGTCCGGCGCGACAGCGTCGCCATCGGCATCCTCCGCACCGACCGCCACGCCATCTCTCGTCATCGCCGAGGCCGCGGTCGATTTGCTCCCGTTGGTTGCTGGCGACTCCTCAGTCACGCCGCAACCCCCCGGTTGTGGACCACCCGGTGTCCATATCGATACCGCGGGTGTCCCATCGACACCGACTGTCGTTGTGTCCTGCATGCCCGGAAGGAGGACTCTGATGAGCGTCGTCTGATCAACATGGACGCATTTCGAGTTTTTGTCTGTTAACCTTTGTGACAGCGTATTCAGGCAATTTCAGTATATAGCGTGTAAGAGTCTAAAGAGTAATATATATACTATACCGGAGATGTTCAATTCCAAATAGGCGTTGGTCGTCGGCATACAATCGGCTGGTTTCCAGCCGAAACAACCGGGATAGCAGGAGAAAAGAGACGCTGTTCGCCTGACCCGCAGATACTATTGCGTGCTATATAGTCGCGTAGAGAACACTTACCAGTGCTTACATGTGAGGGCTTGTTCTCTCAACGTACGAATGGCCCGATCAGTGGCGTTTGCGGTTGAACATACACACATCGACCCGGCCAACTGGGATGATATCTACATTGTGGGCGACCCGCACGGCTGTCGAGCGGCCGTCGAGCGACTCTGTGAGCAACTTGGGGTAACGGAGTCCGATCTCCTCGTTTTCGTCGGCGATCTGGTGCGCAAAGGCCCGGACACAAAGGGGGTAGTCGACCTCGTTCGCTCGGCCCGAAACATGGTCACTGTCCGCGGCAACAACGAGGAGAAGTTGCTCCGTGGCTCGAAGACAGTCCCCACGCTAACCGACGACGATCTCGACTGGATCGCCGACCGCCCGCTGGTCATCTCACTGCCGGAGACGCTCGTGACGCATGCCGGAATCGATCCCCGAAAGAATCGCGCCGACCACACGGTCGACGATCTCCAGAACGTCCGGTCGATGGTGCCGGATGCCAGCTACGAGCCACCATTCTGGTTTGATCGCTACGAAGGTCCAGAGCGTGTGTTCTTCGGCCATACAGTGCTTGCGGAGCCGATTGTTCGCGACCACGCCGTCGGGCTCGATACCGGCTGTGTCTACGGCAATCAGCTGACGGCCTACGACTGGCGTCGTGACGATATCGTGAGCGTCGAACCCACCGACACCTTCGAGGAGCGACCAGCCGAGAAGTTCATCAGTCCGTCGGTCGGTCAGTCTACCTGACGAAAGCGGGCCTGGCCGGTCTGCCGAGGGTATTGGATCCGCAGTTCGTACGAACTGTCCCACGACTGCCAGTGGAAGCACAGACACCTCTGTTGTACCCTGTTGGAAGATGATCGGGAGAGTGATCGAAATCAATAAATCAGATCACCACCATGTGAATATATTCAGTACATATCGCTCCATACAGTAACAGAGTCTCTATAGTATGACCCTCAGCATTCACATTTCGACGAACACGCGGGAGCCACCAACACTGGCTGGTCTCAAGCAGAGCGAGGCCGGGTGGCAGTTGGATCTCACTCTGTATCGCCATTTTATCGCCGACGTTACCGGTGTCGAACTGACCGAGAGACCGTCACCACGCGAGCTCAAAACCGTGCAGAGTCGACTGGAGGGCTGTATCGAATCGTACACCCACGACGGCGAGTGCAAGTGCCACGATCTCACGCAGTACGACCAGATCGCGTCGTTTGCGACCGTTCGAGCCCTCGCTCAGGTCTTCAGAGTCGCTGTCGAGAGCGAACGACCGGCAAATCGACGGGCTACTTAGACCGACTCGGCACCACTATCGGTCGCAGCCGCGTGCTCGTAGACAAACCGTCGGAGTAGCTTCGCAGCCAACGCGGCTGTCTGGCCGTCATCGCGATCGTTGACCTCCACAATATCAAAGCCATCGGCCGCGGGAGCGACCGTGCTGACGACGCGAAGAGCTGTCGCTGGCGTGACCCCACCGGGCTCCATTGTGCCGGTCGCCGGTGCATAACCCGGGTCGACGCCGTCGATATCGACGCTCAAATACACTGAATCATCATCGAAGTCAAACTCGTCAGCCAGCCAGTCGTCGACGGCGTCGGGTTCGACGACGGTCACGTCCGACTCGCTCGCCCGCTCCCACTCCGCCTCGGAGCCGGTGCGCCCGCCCAAGATGATCGCCTCGTCGGCCGTTTCGAGCGCGTGATTCGTCACACAGGCGTGACTCCACGGGTTGCCGTCGTACGCCTCCCGCAGGTCGAGATGGGCATCAAGGCAGACGAAGACATCCGGCTCGACAGCCTCGACTGCCGGAAACGTGACCGTGTGCTCGCCACCAAGGACGATCGGGATGGCGTCGTCCCAGACGATATCACGCAGGTGGCCGCCGAGGTGGTCGGTGTACTCGTTGGCGTCGTGCCACGCCCGGATGTCGCCCATATCGTGGACGCCACACTCGGTGAAATGCTGAGCTGTCTGGTGATCGTAGTCGTCGAGGGATTCGGCAAAACGACGGATTCGGTCGGGACCGAACCGGGTCCCGGGCTGGAACGTGGTCGTGGCGTCTA
>JAQCNK010000224.1 GCA_028275075.1 Haloarcula sp.
ATTTCGTTGAAAATGACTTCCTGATCGGTAGTGCGCTCGCCGTGGATCGTCACCCACGAGAGATCAGCGTCGAGGCCGTCGGCGGCGGCCGCATAGAACCCCTCCTTAGCCTCCTGCCACGGTAGCTCCGTCACGGGGTGGTCTTCGACAACGAGCCCGCGGATGAGCCCGACAGTCAGCGCCTGGAGACCGATCATATCCGTGACGTGGGGCTGTGTCGGTAGCGGGCGGTACTCGATGCGAAGCGACCGCTCGTCACTGGCCCCCTCAACCGGCGTCCCGCCGATGACACAGCGGAGCCAGCGCCAGTAGGTCCCCCGCTTGTGGTCGAACTCCCAGATTTCGTCTTCGAGGCTCTGTCGCTCGCTCTCGTCGAGCCACTCCCGCAGGAACGGGCCAAAGAGATCGTCGTCGACGACCCGGTCGACCACGTCCGAGGCGGCGTCGATGTCGTGGGGGACCTTCACCTTCGGGTTCTCACTCGTGTTGACAGACTGCTCGAACGCCGAGATACGCAACTCGTGGTCAGTGTTCGCACAGAGCCACTCGCCGTCCGTGTCGGAGGGGTAGAAATCCGCCGGCAGGAACGGCGAGTTCACTGACAGCGCGAGCAACGGTCCAAGTGTTCTGATGGCCGCATTGTAGTACTCTGGGAAGGTGTCGGTGTCGGGAATCTGGAGGTGTGGCTGGATCGACGTGGCCAGTGACTCAAACAGAATCGTCGGGAACGACCCCTCGTAGCCCGGCACGGAGAAGTTGATCGACCCGTCGGTGTGCCTGACTGCCTCGTTGTCGAGTGCGACATAGCGGGGCGCCTGTCGCATGTTGTCGGCCAGAACCACGCCGTCGCGCTGCTCGTGTGCCGAGAGATAGTTCTCGCCACCCTCCGCGGGCGGAATAGTCCACATCGCGTCCAAGATCAACTCGCAGTCTTGCTCGCTCGCCTGCTGGCGGGCCTGTTTTGTTTGCATCTCGACGGCCGTGGTCTGGACCTCCATGCCTGCCCCGTCGAAAGTGTTGGGTGCAGTGTTAATCTCCGCGTTGTGAAGCCCCAGTTCCTTGTTAGCCTCACCGTCGAACACCACGTCGGGCAGCCTCGTGAGCCGTCCCGCCCACTCCTCCGGATCGATAGACGGCTCGCTGTCGGTTTCAGCTTCGATGGCTTGTTCGGGTTCGGCCGGCGCTGGCTCCGCAGGTTCCTCCGGCGCGAGCGGGCTATCCGAGTTGACTGCAAGCGACGCTCCCTCGGCGGAGTCCGCCTGCGGTTCGAGCGACCCGTCCCACGCGTTGCCGCCGCCAGAGTGGTCATCTGTACGCTGCTCATCGACTCTGGGCGACTCCGGAACGCTGTTGATAGCGTACAGTTCGACCTCCAGTCCGACAGAGAAATCCGCATTGTCGAACTCGCCGGCCGCGATGGCCCGACGAAGCGTTTCGGCCTGTGCGTCGACCCGGTCGGTGAACGTTCCATATGTTTCCTCGGCCAGCGAGCGGCACACCAGGTCGACGATATCGTCCATGCAGCAACTGTGGCGGCTCCTGTATTATAAGTGCCCCGGGCGATAGCCAGTGTTTCAGGTGGGCCGTCCCGGCACCCTACCCGTGAAAGAGCTGGACCACTTCGTCGACGACATCCGGTTCGACAGCGACGAGATACTGCTCCCCGGCGGTGAGTGCCAGCTCGGGGGTTGCGACACCGCCGCCGTCGGAGATGACGAGGGTCCCGCTCGGGAACCGGACCTCGGAGAGCTGTTTGCCAGCAGCCGGAGCACCCTCAGCGACTCGTATATGCATTACGTCGACATCTGCCGTGATATCGGCCACCGTCTCGATATCCGAGCCGGCGATTTCGTTAGCCGCAACCTTCGCGCCCGCGCTCTCAGGAAACACCACAGCGTCGACAAGCTCGGTGTAAGCGTCACCGTCGCTTTCCTCGATGCGAGCGACTGTCCTGACAGCCGGGTTCAGCTCCGTAGCCGCCAGACAGGTGGCGAGGTTGACCCCCGATTTACCCGTAAGCCCCGCCACCACGTCTGCCCTGTCGATGCCCGCCTGTTCGAGGATATCCGGGTTCGTCGCGTCACCCTGAATGACCGTCGCGATCCACTCGTCTGCGACCCGGTCGACGGTCTCTCCGTCAGGCTCGATGATAGTGACCGCGTCGCCGCGGTCGGCGAGGTGGATCGCTGTCTGGAAGCCGACACGTCCGCCGCCTGCGATTATCACGCGAAGGTTACCTGTCATTGTTAGTCATCCTCGGAAACAGCGTCAGGGCTCGGTTCATCCTCGGGACGCCGGGAGGGCAGGAGCCGATCGCGGCTCATGTACCCGATTGCGCCCACCCCGAGCCAGCCGGCGCTCAGAAGCAGCGCAAGGGGGTCTGTCCGAACCAGAAACACGATCAGGACAACGGCCAGCACGAGGTTGAGAACGATGCCGAGTATTGGTGGGAGCGGATAGTAGGGGAGTTCGTACGGCCGGTCCATATCCGGGCGCTCCCGATGGAGCTTGATCACCGCACCGTTGACGACGACGAAGGACAGCAGGAAAAAAAGGCTCGACATGTTGCCGGCGCTCTGGGTCGGGAGGGCAACAGAGCCAAGCATCACCAAGGCACTACCGAGAATCGCGGCAAACGGCGTCCCGTACCGGTGGTGGATCTTCCCGAACCGCGGGAGGAGCTGGCCTTCCCGCCCCATAGAGAAGGCAACGCGCGAGGAGGCGATAACGACGGCGTTCAACGCTGTCAGGGTCGAAAACACCGCCCCGAAAACGATGATAGCGCCGCCGTTCTTGATGATCGGAAGCCCGGTCGGCATGAACTCCGTTGCGGCCTGTGCGATACCCGCCTCCCCCGCTGCAGCCAGTCCGTCGGCGCCAAGCGTGGCGATGGCTACGGAGACCACCGCGACGTACACCACGATTGTCGCCGCGAGACTGACAAAGATGGCTTTGGGGATGTTCTCGCGTGGGTTCTTCACCTCCTCGGTGACTGTGGTGATGAGATCGTACCCCTCGAAGGCGATGAACGTCAGTCCCATCGCCGGCAAGAGCGCGTAGACCCCGGTTTCGGCCGGGAAGAGCGGCTGGAACTCAGCGGACGAGAACATCGGGGAAGTGGCACCGAAGGCGACGAACACGAGCAGTATCGTCACCTTCGTCGCCGTGAAGATGGTCTCGACGCTCCCGCTTGCTGCCGTCGAAACGGCGTTGATTGCCACGAACAGGAGCACTGCAAAAAACGCGAGTCCGAGACCTGGCGGGACGGCGAGGCCAATACCCGGGACAGCAACTGTACCGACGGTATCGGGCGCGGGGGACAGCCCGTAGACGTGGAGCAGTTCGATGAAGTTCGGCGCAAAGCCCAGCGCGTACAGCCCACCGGCGATCATGTATGCGAACCACAACATCCACCCCATCATGAACGAGGGGAAGTCATCGAATATCTCCCTGACGAAAGCGTACCCGCCGCCGCTCTTTGGAATTGCGGAGGCCAGTTCAGCGTACGAAAGCGCTGTGAACGCCGTGACGACACCGTTCAGGACGAACACAAGCAGCGCCGCCGGGCCGGCCAGTTCCGCGGCCAGACCTGTCAGCACGAAGATCCCGGCGCCGATCATCGCACCCATGCCGATCATGCTCGCGTCGAGCAACCCAAGTTCGGCCTCTGGGGAGCGGTTACGCTGCCCACTCATTGACCTGTCTTACAGTCCATCAAGAGGATACTTTTTTCGATGGGCATTACTCGTACTCGAACAGATCTTCGTGGCGAGCGGCCAGATTGGCGTAATCACCCGACGAGAAGGCCTCGAACACTTCGTCGGGGTCGATTGTTGTCTCCGAGAGCGGTGTCACCTGTGCGGGGCTGCCGCGGACGAACGACTCGGCGGGCACCTCGTAGCCCGGCGGCACGACGGTCCCCATGGCGACGATGGAGCCGTTCCCGATGGTCGCGTCGCTGACGGTGGAGTTGAATCCGACGAGCGCCCCGTCTTTCACCTCGGCGTCGTTGAGGACGGCGCCGTGGCCCACCATCACCTTCTTGCCGACGGTGGAGGCGTGGAGAATGGCCCCGTCACCGATCGCGGTCTCGCGGCCAACCTCGACCGGGGCGACATCGCCCCGGAGCACCGCGCCCGGCCAGACGTTCGCGTTCGGTCCGACAGTCACGTCGCCGACGACCGTTGCCTCGCGGCTGACGTGAGCGTACCCGTGGATGTTGGGCTCGGCTCCCTCGAACGCGTACTCGCGGCTGTCCATACGACTACCGCGAGTTGACTATCGAAAAAGATACCGGTCGCTTACACTGGTGGCTGTAACAAACTGACGTAGTTCGCCACCCCGAGATGGCGAATATCTTTACGAACTTACAGCCACCAGTATTAGAAGGTCATCTGTTCGAGGAGCCGCCGTATCATCGACGGTCGGCCCGACTCGTGGGGGTAGACAGTGACGGTCGTACAGCCGGGATTCGGGACAGTCGGCCCGTTGTCCAGCAGGGCGTTACGAAGGCGCTGGTCGGCGCCCCGCCGCACCAGTAGCTCCGGTTGTGGCGGGACACCACCGTCAGTCCGGAACGCCTCCGACCGCACCGGGACCGAGAGCATCGACGACAGTTCGGACTGGTAGTCGGAGATCGTCCGCTGTTGCTCGTCGCTTCCGTTTCCTGGGTGCCACAGCGAGACGTCGCCGGCGTTTGCCTCGGCGATGTCACCGGCGATTTTCACACCGAGTGGCGGGTACGGACCGCCGTCGCCGGATATCGCGATGTTTTCAGGGCTGTTGTAGCCGAGGTTGTCGACGAGAAGCACGTCACAATGGGCGTGTCTGACGACCCAGTCGATAGGGTCGCCACCGATTCGTGATCGCAGTCGGAGCGGTTCGTGTTCGGCCACGATACTGTCGACGCCACGGTTTTTCGCGAAGTTGACGATAGCGTGTTTCGTGTCGTGGCTGACGATTTCGTCCGC
Source organism: Haloarcula sp. (assembly GCA_028275075.1). Taxonomy (GTDB): domain Archaea; phylum Halobacteriota; class Halobacteria; order Halobacteriales; family Haloarculaceae; genus Haloarcula. The sequence continues at coordinate 4,971 of JAQCNK010000224.1, forward strand.
CTCAACCTCGACGCCGAGTTCGTCGGCGAGCGCCTCCGTCCGTTTCTCGAAGGAAACGTCTGCCGACGACTGGACCGTCCTGTCGTCGGTCAGCGGGACCTGGTCAGGGACCTCCTGAAACCGGACGGCAACGACTCGGCCGTCGTCGGCCCGCAAGAGGTCCGCCGCCAGCGCGACGAGTGCGCGCTCACGCGCACCGCCGTCGTCTTTGGTCAGTGGGACGAGTATCTCGTTTGGGTTGCGCTTGATTTCGGACTCGACATCCGTCAGCGCTTCTCGACCGACCTGCCGGCGGATGGCGTCAGTCGCTGCGCCCTCCCGGTCGACTCGCGGGCGGACGTAGCCGAGATACCAGACGACGCTCGCGACAACGATGACGACCGCGCCGAGGAGCGCGACGGTCCCCATCTGCGTGAGCAACAGGAGTCCAGACACTGCGCCAAAGATCTGAAGCCACGGGTACAGCGGCGAGGTGAATTCAGGTTCGTACTCCGTCGATCCCTCGCGGAAGGCGACGACGGCGACGTTGATGAGGGCAAACACCATAATCTGGAACGCGCTCGCGAGCTTCGCGATATCCAGTATCGGGACGAAGGCGATGAGCACGAGCAACACCCCACCGGTGAGTGTGATGGCGTTCAGCGGCGTTCCGAACCGGTCGCTCACCTCGGAGAGTGACGGGGGGGCGAGCTGGTCGCGGCTCATCGCGAAGGGGTAGCGAGACGAGGAGAGAATGCCCGCATTGGCCGTCGATATCAGTGCGAGGATGGCAGCAAGGATGACTGCCACGACGCCGGCCTGTCCCAGCGTCGCCTCGGCCGCGACCGCGACAGGCGTCAGCGAACCGGCGACGCTACCGGGGTCGGTGACACCGACGAGGACGGCCACGATGCCGACGTACAGCAGCGTCGTGAACACGAGCGATCCGATGATGCCAAGCGGGATATTCCGGCCGGGATCTTCGACTTCCTCGGCCACGCTGGCGACCTTGGTGACACCGGCATAAGAGACGAACACCAGGCCGGTCGCCGCCAGTATCCCGCCGACGCCCGACCCGAAGAAGTTCGCGTAGTTGGCAGACTGGACGCTCGGGGCGCTGCCGGCGGCGAACCAGCCAAGCGCCGCCAGCATGATGACGACGATAGCGACCTGGAGTCGGCCGGTCTGTTTGGCGCCGACGATATTGACGAGGATTAAGACCGCGGCAAGCGCGAGCGCGACCTGTGTCATCGGGAGGTCAACGAGCAAGAGGAGGTAGGGGACACCGCCGACGAGAGCGAGTGCACCCTTGAACGACAGCGAGAACCAGGTTCCGACGCCGGCGATAGTTCCGAGCAGCGGGCCCATCCCGCGCTCGATATAGATGTAGGTCCCGCCGGCCTCGGGCATCGCGGTCGCCATTTCGGATTTCGAGAGGGCGGCGGGCACCACAAGCAGGCCGGCCAGTGCGTACGCGACGATGACCGCCGGGCCGGCGATTTTCAGGGCCAGTGCGGGGAGAATGAAGATACCGCTGCCGATCATCGCGCCGATACTGATAGCCAATACGGATGGGAGTCCGAGATCACGTTCGAGGTCTTTCGTCATGGATTGGGTTCTGTTGGTTCGGGAAGTGTCTGCTCGACCGCGTCACCGAGCGCCGAAGCGAGACAGGTCGACCCACAGACGACGGTCGTCGCTGCGTCGTTCAGGGCCGCCCGGCGCTTTGGGTTGTTCAGCAACACGACGATATCTTCGACGCTAAATCGGGTCCGGAGCAGTTGCCGAGCCAATAACGTCTGCCGGTCGCGGCCTAACGCGAGGACCGCAACCGTCGCCTCGCTTGCATCGGCGGTGGCGAGTGTCTCGTGTGTCGTCACGTCGCCGACAACCGTGCTGACGCCATCGGGGGCCGCGGTCGCGACTGTGTCTCGGTCGGTAACCAGCGTGACAGGGGCCACGTCGAAGCCCGCCGTCAGCGCCACGCCAGCGTGGCTGTCACTGATGACGAGCAGCGACGGTGTCGTCGATGAACCAGTGATCCGGTCCAGCAGGCGGGTTCGGAGTGTCATTTCGTGTTGTCGTGGGCGGTGTCGAGGCATCGAATCGCCGTCGCACCGCGCAGTCACTATCCACCACTATATTCCGGAACCCGATAAAGAGTTGGTTTTCAGTTCTGTTTCGGAAGGCTACCGAGGCATATATACAATTTACGGAATTATAATCTCATTAATCATCGTCGGTCGTCTCCGCGCTGAACTGGTGGAACGGCCGCGTGTACTCGTTTCGGATGAGGTCCTCGTCGACGACCTCCAGCCCGATATTGTTGAGGTCCCGGCCGATGCGGCTGAGATCGTTACCGTCGACGCCGACGACTTCGACGTGGACGTTGTCGGCGCCGGTCATCACTTCCCGGAGCGCGACAACGCCGTCGACTTCCAGCGCCCGCTGGGCGATCTCCTCGCGTTCGTGGATCGGCGCGGTACAGACAATAAGCGTATGTAGCTGGTAGCCGGCGGCCTCGTAGTCCACGTCGACATCGTACCCCCGGATGACACCTGCATCCTCAAGCTTGGTGATGCGATTCCGAACGGTCCGGGCTGAGACATCCAGTGACTCCGCGATTTCACTGGCAGATGTGTGGCGCGCGTCACGTTGCAGAGAGTGGATAATCTGTCTGTCGAGATCGTCGATATCGTACTCCGAGTCGGCCATACACTCCCGTTTGGGAGGGGGTGGCACAAAGGTTCGTGATTCTGATACTGCCGACTACAACAAACTGAAGGACGTCGCCATCCCGAGGTGGCGAATATCTTTCCGAACTGATACCTGCAGTATGCGTCGCAACCGATACACCGTCGTCCGCCGGCCGAGTCTACCGGCCGAGTTCAGCGTGGGCCGAAGAGAGATGGCGCGAGGACAGCGCCGCAAGCAGGGAGAGTTCGCCTGCCAGTACGCCAGCCGCGATGACTTCCGCGAGCGCGTCGGCGTTGCTCCCGGCCGGGTCACCGCCCCCGCTGTAGCCCAGCACGTCGAGCGCCTCGGACTGGGTGGGGAGCGACGTGCCCCCGCCGACAGTTCCGACTTCCAGCGACGCCAACGTCACCGAGGCGTAGAGTCCCTCTTCACGCGCGTCAACGGTCGTAATTGTATTAGTGCCTTCGACGACCTGTGCGGCGTCCTGTCCCAGCGCGAGGAACGCGGCGGCAACGACGTTGGCTGCGTGGGCGTTAAAGCCCAGCGCGCCGGCTTTGGCCGACCCGACGAGGTTCTTGCGCGTGTTGGCTTCGGCGATGGCTGCTGTCGTCGTGTCCAGTCGCTCTTCGACCTGCTCGTGGGGGATGCGTACGTCTGCAGAGACGGTGCGGCCACGACCTTCGACAGCGTTGATCGCGGCGGGTTTCTTATCAGAGCAGAGGTTCCCCGAGAGAGCAACCAGGTCGGCTGGCGTTTCGGCTTCGATTAGCTCACAGGCAGCCTCCGTCGCAATGGTGGCCATGTTCATCCCCATGGCGTCTTTCGTATCATAGCTGAACCGAAGGAAGACGCTATCACCGACGACGTAAGGCGTCACATCCTGTAGCTCGCCGTGACTGGTCGTCGACTCGGCTGCCCCAGCCAACTCAGCAACGTGCTCGCGGACCCAGGCCGACACTCTGCCGGCCGCAGCCACGTCTTCGACTTTGAATACAGGTGCGCGCGTCATTCCGGATTTGAGCACCCTCGCCGTGGCACCCCCGGCGTGGCGGATCGTCGAGACGCCCCTGTTGACGGAGGCCAGCAACGCGCCCTCTGTCGTCGCCAGGGGGAGGTAGTGTTCACCGTCTGCGGCGCCGCCGTCGACGGGAAGCGGGCCGACGACACCCATCGGAATCTGGGCTGTCCCGACCATGTTCTCGATGTTGCTGTCGGCATCGGCCGCGTCGAAAGCGTAGTCGCCAACCGCCGAGAGGTCGGCACCGGTCTCTTCGGCTAACAGCTGTCGGCGGGCGGCGGCGGCCGTCTCAGCGTCGGTGTGATCTTCGAGTTCGTAGAGGCGTACCTCGCCGTCCTGTACTTTCCGGGCGAGTGTCTCGGCGTCGGTCATACATGCCGGTTGCGGGCCGGCCCCCTAACAGTTGCTCTTGGCAGTGACGGTGAGTGCAGGGAGCCATCGACCCGGGCAACCATGCTGGGCGTTATCACACATCAATAATTATCAATAGTCGACACTGTCTTACTATTCTCCCCATCGAGCGATATTGAAGGCAAAATGTTTTCAATAGAGCAGTCCGAACGACTAGCTACCTATAGGAGGGTCAATTTTGCCCGAAATGGAAACGGCTGAGTTCGAGACAGACCTCAGCCTCTTCAAATACGACAACCTCGAACAGCTCCCACCGGCGTATCGGGAGCTCGGGGAGGACGAACGGACCGAGCGAATCGAGACAGCGCTCGAAGCGCTGGGTGACGACGTGGTCATTCTCGGCCACAACTACCAGCGCCGCGAGATCGTAGAGCACGCCGACTTCATCGGAGACTCTTACCAGCTCTCGAAGGAGGCCGCGAACTCCGACGCCGACTACGTCATCTTCGGCGGGGTGACGTTCATGGCCGAGTCCGCCGATATCATCACGGACGACTCCCAGAGTGTCATTCTTCCATCGATGGAGGCGTCCTGTCCGATGGCCGGGATGGCGGAGGCGCTACAGGTCGACGCCGCGTGGGCCGAACTCACCGCCGAAACTGACGACGAAATCATCCCCATCACGTACATGAACAGCTACGCCGACCTGAAGGCCTTTTGCGCCGAGCAGGGCGGGCTGGTCTGTACGTCCTCGAACGCTCACAAGGCGTTCGAGTACGCCTTCGAGCAGGGCGACAAAGTGCTCTTCCTCCCGGATAAGCATCTGGGCGAGAACACCGCCTACCGCCTGGGGATGGAATCAGAGACGGTCGACTGGGACCCGTGGGACCCCGATGGGACCGACGCGGCCACTGCAGTGGACAACGACATCATACTTTGGGAAGGCTACTGCCAAGTCCACGAGCGGTTCCGCGAACACCACATCGACGGGATTCGGGCGGAGTATCCCGACGCCAACGTCATCGTCCATCCGGAGTGCCGCCGCGAGGTCGTCGAGGCCGCCGACTTGAGCGGCTCCACGGCCACCATCTGTGAGACGGTCGAAAACGCCGACCCCGGCGACACGTGGGCCATCGGAACCGAGATTCACCTCACCTACCACCTGCAGCGCTGGCATCCCGAGGTGAACGTCGTGCCCCTGTGTGGCGACGCCTGTATGGACTGTAACGCGATGCGCCAGATCGACCCGAACTACCTCACGTGGGTGCTCGAAGAACTCGTAGACGGCCGCGAGCGTAACGTTATCGAGGTTGCGCCCGAGGAGAAGGAACTGGCCAAGGTGGCGCTCGACAGGATGCTGGAAATCTGAATATGACGACCGAAGAGAGCTCTGACGTCCTCGTCGTTGGCTCCGGTATCGGGGGACTCGCGGCGGCGCTCGGAGCGGTTCGAAATGGTAGCGACGTGACCATCGCGACGAAAGCCACCCGACCCGAGGGCGCCTCCTCTTGGTGGGCCCAGGGCGGCATCGCCGTCTCGCGGGATGACCCCGACCAGTTCAAACAGGATATCCTCGCCGCGAGCGACGCCACCGCCGACCCCGACGCTGTCGACGTGCTCGTCGAGAACGCCAACGACGCCGTCGAGGACGTGTTGCTCGATACGCTTGCAGTCGAATTCGACGAGAGCGGCGAGGGGCTGGATTTCACTCGGGAGGCTGCCCACAGCGAGGACCGTATCCTCCACGTCGACGCCGCCACGGGGAAACATATCCACGTTCCGTTTCTGAACTATCTTGACGCACACGACAGCGTCGAGATTCTGGACGACACCGCCGCGCTGGAACTGATTCGCCACGAGGGGCGGGTCCACGGCGCGATGCTGGAATCTGCCGATGCGGTCCGCCCGCACTACGCAGGGAGCGTTATCCTCGCGACGGGCGGCATCGGCGAACTCTACCCGCGGACGACCAACCCCGACAACGCGACCGGCGATGGCATCGCGATGGCCGCCCTCGCCGGCGCGGACGTGGAAGACATGGAGTACGTCCAGTTCCACCCGACGGTCGCAGTTCCGGACGAAGACGACGACAGCGGCGTCTTTCTCGTCAGCGAGGCCGTCCGTGGCGAGGGTGCACTCCTGCGGAACGGGGAGGGCGAACGGTTCATGCCCGACTACCACGACGACGCCGAACTCGCGCCCCGTGACGTGGTCGCCCGCGCAGTCAAAGCCGAACGCGAGGCGACGGGGGACGTCACCCTTGACGTAAGCCCCCTTGAGTTCGGGGCCGATTTCCCCGGCCTCGCACAGCGCTGTACGGACCACGACATCGAGTACGAGCAGGGCATCCCGGTCGCCCCCGCTGAACACTTCCTCTGTGGTGGGGTCACAGTCGACGACCACGGTCGGACAACGCTCGATAGACTGTATGCCGTCGGAGAGTGTTCCAGAACGGGCGTCCACGGGGCGAATCGGCTCGCCTCGACCTCCCTGCTAGAGGGGCTGGTCTGGGGCCTGCGCGCCGGTGCGGACGCCGCCGGAAAGAGCGTGCAGCCTATCGAGGCTCCGGAGTTGCTGGAGCGAGATCCCGAGCTTCCCGCACGCTTTGCCGGCGACAAGATGCACCGGCTGCGCCGCGTGATGGATGCACAGCTAGGCGTCGAGCGCGATCCCGCCGAACTCGGCCGCGCGATGGCGATGTTACGCCGGCTCAAAGGCGAGGTCGACGCCTACGTCCGCACCCGGACCAGTCGCTCGCTGTACGAGCTTCGCAACGCCGCTGTGACGGCACTGCTGGTCGCCCGGCACGCCAGTGAGAACGACGAGTCCGTCGGGACGCACAATCTGGTCGACGCTCCAGAACCAACTGCCGACTGATGATTACCGACGCCGACGTCGAACAGTGGCTCCGCGAAGACGTGGGTCACCACGACGTGACCAACGATGTGCCGGGCGACACCGAGGGGCGACTGGTCGCGAAAGAGCCCGGAACAGTCGCTGGGCTGGACGCCGCGCGGGCCGTATTTTCGTATCTTGACTGTGACCCGACGCTACGCGTCGGGGTGGGCGATCCCATCGAGCCCGGCGACGTGCTCCTCGAAGTCGCCGGACCGGCACGCAAACTGCTTCGGGGCGAACGCGTCGCCGTTAACATCGTCGGCCACGCCTCGGGTATCGCGACAAAGACCGCCGCCGCGGTCGATGCGGCCCGCACCGTCGCCGACGACACTGTTATCGCTGGCACTCGCAAGACCACGCCCGGGCTCCGCGGCGTCGAAAAGCGCGCCGTCGCGGCCGGCGGCGGCGACACGCACCGGCTCGACCTCTCACACATGGTGATGGTCAAGGACAACCACGTCGCCGAGATGGGACTGGAGGGCGCGATTTCGCACTTCAGCGACCGGGCCTCTTTCGCCACGAAACTCGACGTCGAAGTCGAACACGTCGAAGACGCCCCGCGAGCCGCCGAGTTCGGTGCCGACATCGTCCTGCTGGACAACATGACTCCCGACGAGACCGAGCGAGCGGTGGAACTGGTCGCCGGGACCGATGGGGAGACACTGACGGAGGCCAGCGGCAGCATTACCGTTGATACAGTCCCGCACTACGCTGGGACGGGTGTCGACATCATCTCGATGGGGTCGCTGACCCACTCTGCCCCGACGCTTGATCTGTCGTTCCGGACTGGGTAGCATCCGGCCAAAGGCAATGCGGACGGGATAGCTGATACCGGTGGCTGTACGTTCGCAAAGATATTCGCCACCCCGGGATGGCGAATTACGTCAGTTTGTTACAGCCACCAGTATGCGTCGTCAACCACGGGAGACTTTTTGCTCGGGCCCGCTGACGGAGAGACGATGCCCGACGAGATTCGAACCTGCGACAGCCACGGCTTCTTCGAGGGGCAGTCATGTCCGGACTGTGAGTTGGAGGGGGCACAGGTCATCGACGGCAGCCGTCGCCGACAGCTCTCGAAGTTCATGTCGGGCGCGTTGCGACACTTCCCGGACGACGCCGGCCTCGAACTTGACGGAGCGGGCTGGACGCCGTTCCCGAGCCTCGTCAACACCGTCGAGTCGACATACGGGTGGGCCGACCGGGAGACAGTCGACGCCGTCGTAGTGACGGACCCGAAAGGCCGGTTCGAACGGGACCCCGGAACCGGCGGCGATGCCGACCGCGTCCGGGCGGCCTACGGCCACTCGGTCGACGTGAGTATCGAAGACGAGGGTGGGCCGGTGCCAGACACGCTGTATCACGGCACCGCACCGCGGCACCTCAGCGCGATTCTCACCGAGGGACTCCGGCCGATGAACCGCCAGCGGGTCCACCTTTCGGCCAGCGTCGAAACGGCGAGAGCAGTGGGGAGACGACACGCCGACGATCCCGTCGTCCTCAGGATCGATGCGGCGGCGATGGACGCCGACGGCCACGATATCGCAAAGCGAGGGAAAGCGACCTACACCACGGATCGCGTGTCGCCGCAGTATCTCAGCAAAAGGGACGGCTGATTATACGGGTCGACACTGATAGATATTCGCCGGGGTCTGGCGGAGGCGAATTCTATCAATCGTTCTGTCGACCCGTCTACAGGCGGAGCAGGCCGAGTGCCTCGGGGCTTGACCCCGAGGGTGAAAGCCGTCGAAAGATTAACTCGGCTCTGCACGTTTATAAACAGCCGTCAGAGCCATCCGAATGGAGGAATAGATGGTCTATTTCTTCCATTAGTCCATCGAGATCACGGTCCGGCTGCTCACGCACCCACGAGAACATGTTGTAGATTGCCTCCTTGAGACCATG
>JAQCNK010000226.1 GCA_028275075.1 Haloarcula sp.
ACCGTCTCGAAGCCCGCATCACGAAGCGACTCTGCCTTGGCATCACCGACGCCGCTGATGTCGGTTAGTTCCTGAGCCTCGGCCGCCTCGTCGTTGGATTCGTCGTCTGCCATCAGGCGTCACCTCGAGAGGGTTTCTGGGTGATGTACACCCCGTCTTGGAACACACGCACATCCTTGTCGTTGATGCGTGTGAGCTGTTCGATGTCCGCGGCGGTCTGACCAACGGCCTCGATATCGGGGCCGGTGACGGTCAGTTCCTCGCCGTCGACCGACACGTCGGTCTCACCGTGGACGGTGGTCCGACGCGCGGCCTTTTCGCCGAGGAAGTTCTCGATGACGACTTCGTCGCCCTCGACAGTGACCTGCATCGGGAAGTGAGAGTAGAAGACTTCCATCTCGTACTCCCATCCCTCGGCAACGCCGTGGAACATGTTCTCGATGTGGCTCTCGAAGGTCCCGATGGTCGACATCGTCTTGGCGTCGTCCTCGTCGGACTCGACCGCGACAACGTCGTCCGTGACTGTGACGTCGATATCGGGATACCAGAGCCGACGTGTGACAGTCCCCTGCGGACCGTCGACCGTAAGGTCGAGATGGTCCTGGGAGACGGACACGTCCTCCGGAATCTCCAGTGCTACTCGTGGCATTGTTAGTACACGTACGCGATTACTTGGCCACCGACGCCTTCCTCGCGAGCCTCGTAGTGGCTCATGATTCCGTGGCTGGTCGTCACGACGAGGGTCCCGTAGTCACGGGCGGGGAGGAACTGTTTCTCCCACTTCTCAAACTCGTCGGCGCCCGCAGAGTAGCGGGGCTTGACCGGGCCACACTCGTTGATGGCTCCTTTCAGTTCGACCTCGAACTCACCGGCTTTGCCGTCGTCGACGAAACTGAATCCGTCGATGTACCCGCGGTCATAGAAGACCTCGAGTACGCTACCGATCTCGTTCGAGGCGGGCGATACCGTCTGCTCCAGATGCCCGACGCTCTCGGCGTTATCGAGTGCCGACAGTGCGTTGGCGAATGGGTCGTTTCCTGTCATGGTTAGCTGTACTTGTTGAAGCCCATGCCTCGGGAGATCTCCCGGAAGCACTGGCGACACAGCCAGATATCGTACTTGCCGACGAGCCCCTGCTCGCGCCCGCAGCGCTGGCAGGACTCGAGCTGGCCCGTACGCTCGTCTTCGGCCTGTTGTGTTTCACTTTCGCTCATTCGCTCACCTCAACATCGAAGGTCGACTCGATGAACGCGACCGCGTCGGCCGGGTTGAGTCGATGGTTCGAGGGAATCGAGCGGGACGCCTTGTCCCGCTTGGCGACGCGATAGCCCGGGCGGACGAGATTAACAGTGACGTCCAGCCCGTAGATTCCGATGCTCGGGTCGTACTCCTGGCTCGGGAACTCGGTGTGTTCCTCGACGCCGAAGCTGAAGTTACCGGTGTCGTCGAACTGGCTCTCGGCCAGGTCGGCAAGCGGCAGCGCGGTTTCGAGGAACGCCGTGGCGTCGTCGCCACGTAGCGTGACCTTCGCACCGATGGGGTCGCCCTCGCGGATCTCGAACTCGCCGACGGTCCGCTTGGCTCGCGTCCGAACCGGTGTCTGGCCCGTGATTTCGCCGATAATGTCCTCGGCGTTGGCGAGGTCCTGGCCACCGTGGCCGATACCCATGTGGACGACGACTTTCTCGGTGCTCGGTTCGCGCATCTCGTGGAAGTCGGCCCCGGATTCGCTATCGGAGCTCATTCGTCATCACCTGTGAAGTTCTCGTCGATGACAACGACATACTCCTCAACGGTCTCGAAGCCACCGGCGGCCGCGCCGCCCTCCGAGTCAGCCTCGTCGTCGTCCTGGGAGACCAGCACGTTGTTCTGTGCCGACCCCGGCGTCACTTGAATCTCCTCGACCGTGCCGATCTCGCCCGCGTGGGCGCCATCGACGGCCGTGACGAGTGCGCCCTCTTCGTACTCGAAGTGGGCGATAACGTCGCTCGTCTCGTTGTCGACGACGATGGAGTCGCCGCCTGCATACTGGTCGCCGTCCTCGACGATGAGCGTTTCACCGTCGTGGAGACCCAGTTGGACGTCGCCGCCGGCGACGTGGCTCTTGGTGACAATCTTCCCGAGTTTGGACTCGGCGGCGTCGGCCTCGATGGGCGTCAGCGCCAGTCGGCCGCCCTCGCCGGGGAAGACGCGGTAGTACTCCTCACGCTGGGTGAAGGCGAGGATGTCGAACATCCCGACTGGCCGTTCCTCGTCGGAGACCGCCTTCCCGTTGATGAGGACGTTGTCCTCGTTGAGCGCGTAGCGCGCTTCCTTTCGGTTGTCGGCGTAGCCAAGCACGTCCCGCAGGACGATGAGCAGGGGGACCCCCGACTCACCGTGCGGGCCGGCACCGGCCTTGACCGTAAACGTTGCCGTCTTGCGCTCGACGGGCCAGCTGTTTGGCACCGACAGGCGTTTTTGATGGTTGCTCATGCGGTATCATCCTCCGATTCGAGACGCGCCTCGCGGCGGTCGTCCTCGGTGTTCAGGTCCGTGACCCGAACGTTTGAGGTGTCAAGCGGGCGGGGAACTTCCTCGCCGTCGGTGGTCTCGAGGGTGACGTCTTCCACGTGGATGACGGCATCCGAGAGATCGACTGTGAGGACCTCGCCTTCGTCGCCGGCGTAGTCGCCACGGAGCACCTCGACGGTGTCCCCGGCGTTGACACGGACGTTGCGCTGGCCGTACTCCTCGCGGAGCTCCTCGGCGAGCGTGGCCCGCACCTGCTTGTGTCGCTTGTGCAGCGGGGCGTCCCGTTGACTCGTTCGCTGTTTGTCTGGTTGCTGTGTCATTGGTCTATACGATCATCGTCGCTGCGGATGCGACACTCCCGAACCGTTCGGCGACTTCCCGCGAGATTGGACCTTTGAGCTCGGTCCCGCGCGGGTCCTCGTTTTCGTCCACGATGACGGCCGCGTTGTCTTCGAACTTGAGGCGGGTGCCGTCCGGACGGCGGATCGGCTTTCGCTGGCGGACGATAACGGCTTCGAGCACCTGGCGACGCATTTCGGGCGTCCCCTTGGTGACCGAGACCGTGATCTTATCGCCCAGCCCCGCCTTCGGATGGCGGTTCTTCGTCCCCGAGTAGCCGTGGACGGAGATGACTTTCAGCTGGCGTGCGCCGGTGTTGTCGGCACACGTAATCAGCGAGCCCTTCTCCAAGCCCTGGGTAACGTCGGCGTTCATCGCCTCCATTATTGCTCACCGTCCTCGGTATCGTCGGCCACACTGACCACAACGTGGCTCTTCGTCTTCGAGAGCGGTCGACACTCTGCTATCGTGACCGTGTCACCGACCGCGAGGTCGAGACATTCGGGTGCGTGAGCCGGAACGCGGCTCCGCCGCTTCATAAAGCGGTCGTATTTCGGCACCTTCACGTCATACTCGCGTTCGACGACGACGGTCTTCGCCATATCAGTGGAAGCGACCTCTCCGTTCAGTGTCTGCCCGCGCACGGAGAGCTCTCCGTGGAAGGGGCAGTTCTGGTCGGAGCAGGTCGTTTCCGGTTCCTGTACGTTCAGTCCTAGCGCCATTTGGAATCACCTGCGTTCGCTGTGCGTCGGGCGGGACGGTCGACGAGTCGCTCACCCGCCACCTGAACACGCTGTCCAGACGGCAGGTCGAACGCGAACGTCGCATCCGCCTTCGGCACGTGCCACACCCGAGTGTCTCGCTCGATGGTCAGCAGCTGTGTCGTCTCCAAGACGACGCGGCCGCTGATACCACTGGCGTCCGGGTTGGACGCCGCGACGACCTCGACGTCGAGGCCGACGATTTCGTGTCGCGTGAGTGTCTCGGGTGTCAGTGGCATTATTCGTCCTCCGACTGGAGGTCGCCTTCTTCGCCCTGAATCGTCTTGATTCGGGCGATGGCTTTCTTCAGTTCCTTGATGCGGCCCGGATTATCCGGGGCGCCGCCCGCAGCCAGCGTAGCGCGAGCGTTGAGTAGCTCCGTCTTGAGATCCTCGAGTTCCGCCGACCGCTCAGCGGGCGTCATGTCTCGGATCTCCTGGACGCGGAGGACAGCCATTACTGCTCAGCCTCCTCTTCGCCGTCCTCGCGGCTGTCGCCGCTCGAACTGTCCGCGGACTCGCCGTCCGCGCTATCCATCTCGTCCATGAGCTCCTCGGCTTCGGCCTCGACGTCGTCGTCGAGTTCCTCATCGACGGCGTCTTCGAGTTCGTCGACATCGACATCCTCGACATCATCGTCGGTGGGGACGTCGACTTCTTCCTCGATGACTTCCTCGTCGACCTCGGTAGCGGTATCGTCAGCGGCCTCGTCGGGCTCGCTGTCCTCGGCCTCGTCGGGCTCGCCTTCGAGGAGTTCCTCGACGGACTCGCCGTCAGTATCGGCGACGTAGTCCTCGACTTCGACATCGTCGTAGATCTCGAAGTCGTCGGGTAGCTGCGCGTTCGGCGGGATGATCTTCACGCGCACGCCGATGGTGCCGAGCTTCATCACGGCGACGCCGACACCGCTGTCGACGATATCCTCGGCGGGTTCACCGTTGTGCTTGATGTAGCCGCGGTTGAACTTCTCGACGCGCGAGCGCGCACCGGTAACCTTCCCGGAGAGGACGATCTCGGCGCCTTTGGCGCCCGACTCCATGATTCGGTCGATGGTGGTGTGACCGGCCTTGCGGAAGTACCAGCCACGCTCGAGGGCGTTGCCCAGGCGGTCCGCGACGATGCGGGCGTTGAGGTCCGGCTCCTCGACTTCCTGCACATCGATCTGTGGGTCTTCGAGGTTGAACCGATCCTCGAGTTCCGTCGTGATCTTCCGGATGTTCTTCCCGCCCTTGCCGATGACCATCCCTGGTTTCTCGGCTTTGAGGACGATTTGTGTTCCCATCGGGGTCTTGGCGACATCCATGCCGCCGTAGCCCGCGCGGCCGAGTTCCTCTGCGAAGAACTCGTCGATCTGGGTCCGCTGGAGTCCATCCTCGATGAACTGCTGTTCGTCGGCCATTATCCTTCGACCTCCTCGAGGATGAGTTCGACATCGACCTGCGTGGAGTTCCAGGCTGATGCCCGGCCCATCGCACGCGGTTTGCGACCCTGTGACTCGCCGACCTTGTGGGCGGCGACGTGCATTATCTCCATGGCCTCACCGTCGAAGCCCTGGTGGTCTGCGTTACCGATGGCGTTTTCGAGCAGGTCCTGGAAGGCCTCGCTGGCCTTCTTCGGGAACCGACCGGCGTCCCACCCGTCGACCTTCGACTTGTGGCCGACACCGGAGTTGTGCTGTTTGAACGCGACCGGCTGGTCACCGGCGATAACCGAATCGAGGAACTCGATGGCGTCGCCGGCCGGCATGCCCTTTATCTCGCGGGCGATGGCCTTGCTATGCTTGATGCTCATCTGCCGCTCCCGAAGCATCGCTTTCGCAGTTGCGTCCGGGTCGGCGTCGACTGAGTAGCTGATTCCCATGATTACTTGAGCGGTACGAACTTGGACGAGCGCGTGGCCCCGATACCGGCCTGGCCGTGCTCGACGGACGTTCGTGTGAGCTGGAACTCGCCGAGGTAGTGCCCGATCATCTCGGGCTCGACCTGGACGCGCTCGAAGCTCTGTCCGGTGTAGACGGCGAAGGTGACCCCAACCATCTCCGGGACGATCGGCATGTCGCGCAGATGCGTCCGGATCGGGTCGTTGGCCGTCTCCTCTTCGCCGGCCCCACGTGCTTCTTCGAGTAGCTTCTACTTCTCCACGGGGAGGCCCCGCGTGTTACTTATCCGCTGGCGGGCGGGGGGCAGTTACGCGACATAC
>JAQCNK010000236.1 GCA_028275075.1 Haloarcula sp.
GGATCTCGCAAATGCTGGTGTCGACGACCTCGTCGGGCTGACCGGGACGCTCACCGAGAGCCGCGCAGCGGCCATCCTCCAAGAAGCACCACAGCACGTCCCTGTCGGGACTCGTCTTGCGACTGCCGCGGCCCGGCGATACGCGCGTCGGTTCGACGCCGAGACGGACCGTGGCGTGGCCCGGGTGGTCGACCTCGCGACCACCGACATCGCCGTGGGCGAACCGGTCTACCGAACTGCGGGACTCGATCCCGAATCCCTCGAGGCGCAGTACGTCAGTGCCGTCGGTCGCAACATCGACGACCCCGTGGCGACCGGCCTGCACGTTCTCGACGACCCGGACCACCCCGACGTGCCAAAGGCCGCGACGCACCCCGACGCCGGCGACGACGCGCTTCCCGTCGACGACACCGGACACGTCGTCCCGCCGGCCGTCCCGGTCGAACCGCGCCTGCAACTCCCGACCGATGAACTGCTCGCGAAGAAACTCGCTCGCGGACTGGTCCCCGTCCGCCTCGTCGGGCCGCGCGGCTCGGGGAAGAACTACCTCATCAAGTATCTCTGCCACGAGACAAACCGAGGGTACGTCTCGATCGATTGTGACGAGGCGACCCACACGGAGGACCTGTTTGGGCCGCTGACGCCCACCGAGGACGGCCTGATCGTTCCACGGACCGGGCCCGCCAAGCAGGCACTCCTGAACGGATCGGTCTTGGTTCTCAACGAGTTCCCGGTGATGCGAGCCGGTGCTGCGATGGCGCTCCATCGGCTGCTCAACGAGGGAAAACTACTAGTGAAGGCCCACGGGGAACTGGTCGAGCCGCACCCATCGGCGCGGATCGTGATCACGATGAATCCGCCCACCCGGGAGTACCGCGATTCCGAGCCGATGAACTCCGCCACTCGGGGGCGGTTCCGCGCGCTCGAACAGTCCTACATCCAAGACGTCGAGGTCGAACTCGACACGCTTGACGCGCAGGTCAACAGCGGCTCCCGTGTCGTCGACCGGGGGACGCTCCGGAAGGTCGTTCAGTTCGCCCACCAGACTCGCCAGAACGAGAACTGGCCGACGCTATCGACACGGAACCTCGTGGTCGTCTGTGAGCACATCGAGGACGGCGCCGCGCCGAAGGCCGCGATGAAAAACGAGGTGTGGGCAGTTGCTGAACCAAATCAGTATCCTGGAGACACCTACGAGACACTTAATGATTATCTCTGAGTTCGCTCATTCGAACTCGGTGGTCCACTTCCAGACCAATATATAAACGCCTCCGCCGAGAACACGAATGTATGAGCGCCACTGTAAGCCATCGTCTCGGGGTGTATCAGTGGCGTCACAGCCACGCTCCGTGTCCCGGAGCAGGAGTCCACCGATGAGTATCACACTGAACCGGGAATACGACTTTTCCCAGAGCGAACACCTCGCTCAGGAGATCGAGTCCACGCCTTATATCCGCGGCCGTCGGATCACCGTCCGCGATATCGGCGCGCTGGTCCACAAGCGCAAGCTCGCGCCGGCGACTATCGCCGACCGGTTCGAACTGCCCGAGGCGGCCGTCCACGAGGCCCTCGCGTTCTACCATCTGAACCCCGAGTAC
>JAQCNK010000256.1 GCA_028275075.1 Haloarcula sp.
GATCTCGACGATGAGGCTGTCGCTGCGTACGCGACACAGATAGAGCAGGCCATCGTCGACGACGAGACAGGCTGATACCGTCGGCTGCTGACACCATCGTCGGGGAGATTGTGGCGGGACAATCCGGCTGTGAGTAGACTGTCAGTTCAGCGGTTCGACGAGGTCTTCGAGGGCCGCTCGCGGATCGTCGGCCTTCGCGACACCGCTGGCCAGCAGGACGCCGGTCGCGCCGAGGTCGCTGGCAGAGACTATGTCCTCGCCGGTCGAAATGCCGGCGCCACAGTGCACATCGACATCGCCGTCAACGCGGGAAGCGGCGTCGACGGCTCCGGTGACGATATCCGGATCGGCCTTGCTGACCGGTGTCCCGGTACCGATGAGTTCCGGCGGTTCGACAGCGACGGCGTCGGGGCCGAGTGCGGCCGCTGCGCCGATCTGTTCGGGGTTGTTCGCACAGACGATCGTTTCGAGGTCGACACGGTCGGCCGCAGCAAGCGACGCGTCGATATCGGCCAGTTTGAGCCGGTTTTCGGAGTGGTTCAGCATCGTTCCGACCGCGCCGGCGTCGGCGACGGCCTCGGCAAGTGTTGAGCCGGTGTGGCTACCGTGGCCGTTCGGACTGATGTGCTGGGCCCACGTCTCGACGCCGGTCTCGGCGACAGGCTCGATATGTGCTGCCTGTGGCGCGACGGCGACGCGGACGCCAGAGTCGTCGGCGACGTCGGCCGCTGCGGTGGCTACCTCGATCGGATCACACGGATACGCCTTGAGGTTGACAAGGACGAACATAAATGAAACCGTGGCCGCCGTCGGGAAATAGATTGCGTGTTTCTCGCCTCCCGCGGCGAGACAGTGCAAACCTGCGACGGGCGGTTGGCGTACTGTCGGCTATAACTTCGTGAGCGATTCCGCCATGACGGTGTGGGGAAACTGCTCACGGGCTTATAGCCGATAGTATACGGGTGGACAGAACGATTGATAGCATTCGGGTCCCAGACCCCGGCGAATATCTATCAGTGTCGACCCGTATAGCGTACAACTGAGTATAATAGCATCGAAATGGGGTCGACAACGGCCCCACAAACACGTCAGACGGGAGTCACCGAGGTCCGCTGCAGTGTTAGTCTTTCCGCTGGACGACATCACCCAGCGTGTAGCTCCCCTCGCTTGAACCGCTGGACCACTCCGTCTCATCGGAGCTACCACCAGCACTCAGGTCGATACTGAGCGCGCTTTCGAGCTTCTCGCGCACGTCGTCACTGGGCAGTGAATTGCCCTGTTCAAGCTTCCGGATGAGACTCGCCTTCTCGTTCAGCTGCTGGGCAAGCTCTGTTTGACTCAGTCCGTTGGACTCACGGGCCGACCGAATCTGGTCGTCGAAATCCTGTGCGATCTCATCCATCTCGTCAAACATGTCCCGCCGACGGCTGGAGCCACTGTTCGCAGAGCCTGACGATGACGAATTCGACGAGGAGGACGAGCTTGATCCGCTCGACGAAGTGGAGTACTTCGTGGAGGTTGACGATGAGGAGTCCTCTGTCTTGAGCTCGGTACCGAAGTCGGTACACTCATCACAGACGTCGAGTTCGGCACCCTCGATTTTGACGCGGCTGGGAGACGAAACCTCCGTGCCGCACATCTCGCACTGAACCATACCGCGAGCTTCGAGATGGTCCCGTATAAATGGTGCGCCGGACAGTTCCGCTCATTAGCACGCAATACGCTTGGTCTACGGTCAGCCAGTCACGGCCCACACGTCACCGCCCTTTTGGGAGCTTCAAAAGCGCTCAGCCCAGCGTCTGCATCGCGTGGTAGAACCGCTGGAACGCGGTGATGTGGCCGACGACGGCAAAGACCACGAGTAACCAGCCGACCGGGTTCAGCCCGAGACCGACGGGCCGGACGAACGCAGCGACGCCCGTAACGATACCTACGAGGGCAAGACGGTCCGCGCGGCCGAGCGCGCCGCCGTATACTCTATCGAGCCCGACAGCCTGTGCCTGAGTGCCGAGATACGACGTCATCAGGACGCCAGTGACGGCGACGATACCGAGCGCCCACTGTCCGACGCCCGCGGCCAGCCCAACGATAATGATAAGGTCCGCATACCGGTCGAGCACGTGATCCAGCAGGTCCCCGGCAGAGGACGCAACATTTAATTCGCGGGCGAGGGCACCGTCGACGAGATCGAGCCAGCCGTTCAGGAAGACGAGGATGGCACCGACGAGATACAGTAGCGGTCGGCCGGCCGCGACGGCGTAGACGCCACCGGCGGCGACCGCCAGCAGGAACGCAATGACGCTGACGCCGTCGGGTGACAGGCCCACTGTTCGCGCGGCATCGACGAAGGGGTCAAGTGCTCGCTCGGCCACGTGGCGGAATCTATCGAGTGTCATAGCCAGTCTACGTAGCTGACGGTGCCGGCGCTCGGTTCGCACTCACCAGCGACGACGGCCGCTATCTCTGCCGCTACCGCGTCGGGGTCGCGATCTGTCGTCTCTATCTCGTAGACGTTCTCCGTGCCGTGGTGGTGGACGGCTTCGGAGAGGATAACGTCGAGAGCCTCCGATTCGGCGTTCTCGTAGGCCTTCGAGTCCGAGTCACCCCGCTCGCGCAGTCTGGAGACGACGGTGTCGGGATGGGCTCGCAGAACGACCACGCGGTCGGCGTCGAAGTTGTGTGCGAGATGGGACTCGAAGACACAATCTTGACGCTCCGCCAACCACTCCCCGAGTGCGTCCATATC
>JAQCNK010000283.1 GCA_028275075.1 Haloarcula sp.
GTGCGCCCGAGGTACAGCGCGGGTTCGAGCAGTTCCCAGACCTCGCACTCGCCGAGGTCCGCTTCGGGGTTCCACATGGCGTAGGCGGCGTCGAACCCGTCGGTGAACCCGCGGGCGCCGAACCCCTGGCTCGACAGCTCGAAGTTCAGCGTCGCGAACGGCTCGCCGAACATATCGGTCCCCTCGCCCTGGAAGTAGTTGCAGGTGTCACCGTAACTCGACGCCATCTCCTCGATATACCCCCGGGCGTTGAACGACCGCGACAGCGACCGCATCATCCCCGAGAGCGACGGGCGGAGGAAGTGCCAGGCGTCGGCCGTCGCCGCCCGCACCGTATCGGGGTTGCACCACGCTCCCTCGGGCGCCGAGGTGTCCGTGGCGTAGTAGGCCCCGTCGTTGATCTTGTCGTTCGGGATGATAGTCTGTGTCAACAGCACCCAGATAGCACCCTGGAGGGCACTCGGCGTACAGTTGAACACGTGTTCGCCCTGTGCGTCGGAGCCGTCGAAGTCGAGTTCGAAGGTCCCGTCCGACTCGATGTTGACCGACAGCGGGGCGTGCATCATGTCGTCGTTCGCCGACCGCTTCGGCAGGCCCTGCTCGTCCTCTAGTGGCACGTCCGTGAACGTCGGTGCTTGGTAGTGACCCGGGACAGTGAGTTCCTTGATCCGCTGTTTGAAGTCCCGGCGACCGTCCTCGATGACCTCCCTGATGAACTGCTTGTAGGTATCGACGCCCTCCTCCTCGATGAGAGTGTGGACCGCGTCACGCACCATGTGACAGCCGGCGAGTCGACACCGCTCGTCGAGTTTCCAGAGTTCGGGCGTCCGCACGCCCATCTCGGCACGTTTCTCGTAGTCGGCGTTGAGGCGGTCGTTCTCGCCGATCTTCATCGCCGGGATATCGAACCCGTCGTCGTACCGGGAGGTCGGGCCGACCGGGTCACCGCCCGGTGAGGACGCGCCGATGTCGACCTCGTGAGTGACGCCTGCCGCCCAGGCGACGAGTTCGCCCTCCCAGAAGACCGGGACGATCGTCTGGACGTCCGTGTTGTGGACGTCGCCGATATGCGGGTCGTTGTTACAGAAGATGTCACCGGGTTCGATATCGGGATTCTCCTCGTAGTCGTGGCGGATCATCCACTTGATTGCGTCGCTGGTCGTGTGAACGTGGACGATGATGCCAGTCGAGAGGGCGATGCTGTCACCCTCGGGGGTGTAGAGCATAAAGCTCAGTTCCCCGATCTCCTTCACGATTGGACTGGCGGAGATGTTCAGCGCCGTCTCGCGGGCGTTGACCAGACCGCCCCGGAGCTGTGAGAAAATCTTCTCGTACTCGATGGGCGTTTCGTTCTTGAGTCCCAGTTCCTCGATCCCGTAACAGTGGCCGGTTTCCTCGTACTGGTGTTCTGCGGTTTCGAGCATCTGCTTGACCGACTTTCCACCCCAGCCGATGCCCTCGTCCGTGCCCGCCTTCCTGTTCAGTCGCTCCTGTTCGGTTCGAACGCGATCGTTGAGTTGTTCTCGTTCTGACATTGGTTAGTCCTCCTGTGTGAGGTGGAAAATGCGGTGGCTGTCTAAATCGGCCGTGAAGTTCGGTGGGACGACGAACGTGGTCGCGGGTGACTCGACGATTGCGAGCCCGTCGATGACGTTGCCGGCCTGCAGGTCGGTCATCTCCCAGATCGACGCGTCCTGCCAGTGGCCGTTCCAGTACACGTCCCGTGTTCCCTTGGCCGCCGCTTCCGGGGGTTCCTCGCTCTGCAGTTCGACATTCGGTATCTCCGGTTTCTCGATGGGGACGTGCCCGACGCCGACCGCACGCGTGATGGTGTAGCCCAGTTCCGGCGACGCGGCCGAGCGGGCGTACACATTCGCGTAGTGGTCCTCGAAGTTCTCGACGAGCTGGTCGAGTTCCGCGGGTTCGGTGATGTTCGCGGTCGGGGACGACACTTCGAGCGTGTTGAGTTGGCCCTGGTACTGCATCCGCACGTCCGGCTCCAGTGTTACGTCGTCGGCGTCGTACCCGCTCTTCTCGAACTCCGCGGCAATATCCTCCCTGAGCGTCGCCCACTGTTCGTTGAGCGTGTCCGCGACGTCCAGTTTCTCCTCGTCGGAGAGGTCGGGGCCGATAGGGAGGTCGATGGTCGCCTCGTAGCGGTACTCGTAGTCGCCACACGCACAGCCGAAGGCGGAGAAGGCGGCCGCCCAGGCCGGGACGAGCACGTCCTGAAAGTTTAGCCCCTCGACGTACTGGGCGGCGTGGACCGGTCCCCCACCGCCGTAAGAGATGAGCGAGTAATTGACCGGCGAGTACCCTTTCCCGAGCACGGCGGCTTTCACCTGATTCTGGAGGCGCGACTCCATGAGGTCGACCGCACCTTCAGCGGCCTCGTAGGCGTCGACGCCGAGTTTCGAGCCGACCTCGTCTTCGATCGCGGCCCTGGCCGCATCCTTGTCGAGATCGAGATCGCCGCCGAGGAAGTAGTCTGGATTGAGGATTCCGAGCAGAAGGTCGCAGTCGGTGATCGTGGGTCGGGTGATATCGCTGTCGGCGTTACACACGCCGATCTGGTCGCCCGCGCTCTCCGGACCGATCTCCATCCGGTTGGAGTTCGGGTCGATCTTCACGTGTGAGCCCGTGCCGGCCCCGATACTGTCGAGCTCGACCATCGACTGGTTCAGCAGATATCGCGCGATGGTCGGTTCGGGGTCAACCGAGTACGTCGCGTCGGTTATCAGCGACAGGTCGAAACTCGTCCCGCCGATGTCAGTACACACGAGGTTGTCGATGCCGAGATGGTCCGCGACGTAGTCGGCGCCGATCACACCGCCGATCGGTCCGGAGATGAGCGTACTCGCCAATCGGTCGGAGCTATAACTGATGGTGCCGCCGTGTCCGGCCATCACCCTGAGTTCGAACTCGGCACCGAGGTCGTCGCAGCTGTCCATCACTCCGTGCAGTTGCTCCCGCGACGGTTCTGCCGCGTACGCCTCGGCGATAACCGTGTTGAGCCGCATGAAGTCACCGCGGACCGGCTGTATCTCGCTAGCCAGATACAGGGGGACCTCCTCGCCCCGTTCGTCCATGATCTCTCGGGCGATCTCTGCGGCGCGTTGCTCGTGTGCGTCGTTCGCATACGAGTAGATGAAGTTGAAGATGAGGTAGTTGATGTCCTCGTCGAGGAGTTCGTCGACTGCCGTCCTCACCTCCTCCTCGTACAGTGGAATGGCCTCCTCCCCGAGCGGGTCGACCCGTTCACGGACGCCGCGGATGAGGTCTTTCGGGATGAACGGCTCGTTGTGCTGGTGTGTCACCGAGTGGAGCCGGTCGGAGTATGAGTAGTTCGTGTACGTCTGCCGTGCGCGTTCGGTCCGGAGGTAGTCCTCCTGACCCGCCGTGACGACGATGCCACCGAGATCACCCTCCTGTTCCAGCAGTCGATTCAGCATCGCCGTCCCTGAGTAGATTCCCGCAGTCAGGGACGGGAACGCATCGTCGGGGGAGATGTCCCAGTACCCCAGTCCGTCGTCGATGGAGTTGCGAAAGCCCTCCGCCTCGTCTTCGGGC
>JAQCNK010000064.1 GCA_028275075.1 Haloarcula sp.
AACCGGGGTCCGTGCGAATGACGATCACCTACGAGTTACCCGACCAGATGCGGTCGCTACAGACACAGTTGGTAGACGAGGGAACCGTCATCGGCACCGATGGGTTCGAGCAGGTCAACGAGACGGTCTACGAGTGGGACGAGTCGACGGCGACACCGACTCTCACGCTCACCTACAACCCGAACGAGACGAGCAGCTCGACCGGTCCGGGGTCCGCCGACGGGAAATATCGCTTCGCGGATGCCGGAGAGTGGGCGCTGTTCAGGCAGTTCCGGGTGGATGCCGAATACAACTACACGGAACCACAACCGGGGTTCGAGCGGCGCGCACGGACGGCCGGACCGGGCACGATCGGTGACCGCGTTGTGTATCTCGGCGAGTTTTCGGCCACCGAACGGACCGCGAACGGCCAGACGTTCCGGCTCGTCGTCCCCGAGGCAGCTGAACTGAACGAGTCGACAGCGGCGATCCTATCTTCACTGGCCAGCGCCTCAGGATCGATGCAGGTGGGCGATCGCGACGAGGACGTGACTGCCTTCGCTGCGCCGACCAACCGGGTCAGCTGGGCTCTTCGGGGGCTGAACACTGGTGACACGGACTTCTGGGTCCGAGACTTCGAGCGCGTTGACAAGCCGGCCAACGTCTGGGTTCATGAGTATATTCACACGCGACAGGACTTTGAGACGACTGCAGAGACCAAGTGGCTTACCGAGGCGACGGCACAGTACTATGCCGCTCTCCTGACGTTTGAACAGGGGCGTATCGATTTTGAGATGTTCCAGGAAGAACTTGCCCGCGGCGAGCGCCAGACCTACGACGATGTCATGCTCTCCTGGCCGTACACGTGGAGTTCGAACGCGGATTACTTCAAAGGAGCGTTGGCGACGGGGCGAATCGACCTTGCAATCCGCGCGGCAACCAATCAGTCAGAGACATTCGAATCGGTATTCGAGGAACTGAACGCCGAGTCGGAGTCTGTTAGCCAGACCGAATTCCTCGATATCGTCGCGGCGACCGGCGGGGACGAGCCCCGGGCAACGGCAACCGAGACAACAGAGACGAAGACGCCGCTCTCGATGTGGGACCGGCGGAACCACAGCCAGCAGTTCGGGACCTTGTCCACACAGAGCAATTATACGATCTCGGCGACCGCCGACGGCTACCGGGTGCGCGGTCCGTACCGGAACGACACCATCTCGTCGACGCCGCTCCGGCTGGTGACCGGCGAGCGCCTGACCGTCGACACCGTCGTCAGCAATGTCGGTGACGAGGCGGGCACCTACAACGCCACGCTGACAGTTGACGACCGTTCCGTCACGTCGGTAGCCGGCAAGCTAGACGCCAATAGCGAGCGAACGATCCAGCTGTCACACACCTTCAACCAGACGGACGAGTACACGCTTGGCGTGGGCGATGAGACGGTTACGGTTGTCGTCGGGCCGCTCACCGATCCGGTCGTCAGCGCGGTCCGCGTCGAAAGCGATCAAGAGCAAGAGGGCGACAGTGCGGTCGTCACGGCGACGGTACGCAACGATGCCGTGGTCCCCGCGAACGGCACTGTCACGTTCATGCGGGACAGCGAGCCGGTTACGCGGCGAACGGTAGCGCTGAAGGCTGGTGAGAGTCGCGAACTGTCGGTCAGTGTCGAGTTGCCGGCGTCCGGGACGGCGCGGCTGAGCGCAGAGGTCACCGACGGGGGCGCGTTCACCGTCGCCGATCCGACCGATGGTCCGGTGGGGTTGAGCGGCGGGAGCGGCGGGACCGTGCCGGGGATTAGTGCGATAACGGCGGTGCTGGTGGCGCTGGCGACGCTGCTAGCCCGTCGACGGTGAGGGAAGCTGTTGGTCGTATGCGACAGCCGATGGACACGATGGGTGGGATCTTCGACCTCGTGATAGCTCGGGGGAACCGACTGAAAATCAGGCGCTTGTCCGCTCGGAGGGTTGGCCTATTTCGACAGCGTAGTCAGACTGGAGCCACGCCTCGGGGTTGTCCGTGTCGTAGACGACGACGTCGCCGCCGCCGGTCGTGAAGGCGCCGTACTGCTCATCCGCGTTCTGCGAGTTACTGGGGGCCGATGCCATTGTACAACTGGAGAAGGGCGGCTCTACAGTAAAAGCGTTTCCTGCCTCTTGTATGGAGTATTATTAGCATATTAGGATAGAGCTTATATTGCCGGATTATCTCCGGTAGTCTCCGTTTCGGCGAGACGGACGTGCGACTTTCCGACGAGACAGTCGGCACAATTTTCAGGCCGAGGACCGACCTCTGGGCTATGCAACGACGCGAGTCACCGGTGTCGCCACCGGTCGTGCTCACCATCGCGGGGAGCGACTCTGGCGGCGGGGCCGGTATCCAGGCCGACCTGAAGACCATCGAAGCCGGTGGTGCGTTTGGGACGAGCGCTGTCACGAGCGTCACCGCACAGAACACGACCGGTGTCCACGGGAGCCACCTCCTCCCGACTGACGACATCGCGGCCCAGATACGCGCCGTCCGCGAGGACTTCGACGTGGCCGCAGTGAAGACGGGAATGCTCGCGACTAGCGACGTGATTGACCTCGTCGCCGAGCGGGCACCCGAGATGCCGACTCTCGTCGTCGACCCCGTGATGGTCGCCACGTCGGGTGATCGGCTGCTGGCCGCCGAGGCGGAGGATGCCTACGAGTCTCTCATCGCGGCGGCGGCGCTTGTCACGCCGAACGCCGATGAGGCCGAAGTGCTCACGGGCCGGGCGATTGACGACCCTGACGACGCGGCGAGCGCGGGACGCGATCTCGTCGAGATGGGCGCCGATGCCGCACTCATCAAGGGCGGGCACGTCCCCGGTGACGAGGTCGCGGACGTGCTGGTGACCGACGAGTCGATCCGGGTCTACCGCCACGACCGGATCGACACCGCTGCGACCCACGGCTCTGGCTGTACGCTTTCCGCGGCTATCGCGACGCGATTGGCCCGCGGCGACGACCTCGAGGGCGCGGTCGCGAGCGGTATCGACCTGCTTGCACGCGCTGTCCGTTACAACCTCGACGTGGGCGAGGGGCCGGGTGCGGTCCACCACGCGGTCGAACTCCGCGATACAGCCGCCCGCGAGGCCACGAGCGAGGCAGTCGAGAGCGTCGCCGCGGCGCTGACAGAGAACAAACTGGCCCCGCTGGTCCCCGAGTCGGGGATGGCCGTCGCGGGCGCGACCCCCCACGCGGAGCGGCCCGACGAGGTCGCTGCCGTCGACGGTCGCATCACGCTGACGATGGCCGGACCGCGACCGAACCACGGCGTCCGTTTCGGTGCCGAACCCGATCTGGCTCGGCTCCTGCTGGCAGTGCGGGACGACGATCCGACCCGCCGGTTCGGCGTCACGTGTCGACTCACCGACGACGCCGTAGCCGCAGTCGACAGACTCGACGGCGCCGTCGCGCGGGTTGCCGACGGTGAGCGCACGACCGAGGCGACACCAGAGCAGCGAATCGAGCAGGCGTTCGCAGGCGTCGACGGCTCACCGGTCGCAGTGGTCGACCCCGGTTCGGTCGGTGTTGCGGGCCGGATCGTAGTGCTGGCCGACGGCGCAGCCACGGTCACGGAGCGGGTCGAGACCGTGCTGGACGCGATCAGCTAATCTGACTCCACGCAGTTGGTCGAGGGGTGGCTGCTGACTCTGCTGGCTGGAAGTTCGCAAAAATACTCGCTACCCGGGGAGCCGCATTATTGCAGTTACAGTCGGCAGTATGAGGTTATAGCTCGCGACGGCCGGTTCGCGCGCCGACCCGCATCTCGACGTAGCGACGGGCCCACTCGCTGAGATGCCGTCGGAGTGGTCGCGTCAGCATCGCGATGACGCCGTCCGTCGAGGCCGGATCAACCGCATCTGTCTTATCGTGGGACTGCTCCGCTTCGATTGGCCCTTCGGGATAACTCATTGTAGTCTGCTATTCCATACCTGCAATAATAAACATTAGGGACTCTTGACTGCGTACGCGGAAATCACAGCGAACCGCCCACGCCGAACTCCACCAAAGGAGATTCTACACGAATCATCCTGAGGAATGGCTGGGAGAACAACGTTTTTATATCAAAATCTACAACACGAAATTCACTATTTCATGACCACGTCGTCGACAGACAGTATCCAGAAGACTTTTCTGAAGTACCAGCACGTGTTCGTGTTCCTGGCGCCGCTGCTGTTCATCATGTCTGTGTACTTCGTGGCACCGACCCCGGCCGACGCCGACGCCGGCTACTGGCTGGAGTACTGGTGGCTGTTCATCTTCTTCCTCGTCGGGGCGACCATCGTCAACACCGTCGGCATCAGCGGCTCGGCGCTCTTTGTCCCCTTCCTCATCTTCATTTTCCCCCTGCTCACCGGCGAGACGCTCGACTCCCAGACCCTCGTGAAGATCGGTCTCATCAGCGAGTCCTTCGGGCTCTCCAGCTCCGCGCTGGCGTTCATTCAGTACGGGCTCGTCGACCGCAAACTCGCGCTCAGCCTGGTGCTTGGAGCCGTGCCGTTCGTGGTCGCCGGCGCCCTGCTCTCCTTTGTCATCCCCGCACCGCTGTTCCACGCGCTGCTGGGCATCGCGCTCATCGCCGCCTCCGCCCTCCTGTTCAAGGCCGACCTGGGCCACGAGGAGCCCGGCGCGGCCGGCGACGACGAGGCGGAGGTCTCGGCTGACGGCGGCGACCTCCCAAACGACGACGACAAGCTCGGTCCGGCCGGCGTCGAGACGGCCGAGGACGGCACCGTCACGCGTGTCGACCGGGACGGCGACGACTACAGCTACTCGCGTGGGGGGTGGCTCGAACGCTTCGGGAACTACAGCATCGGCGGCGTGTTCCAGGGGCTTGCCGGCTTCGGCGTCGGCGAGCTGGGGATCATCTCGATGTTGCGGACGAACGTCCCGGTCCGGGTCGCCATCGGCACCAACCACATCGTCGTCGCGCTCACCGCGGTACTGGCATCGCTCGTCCACGTCTTCGGCGGGGCTGTCGTCCCTGGGGCCCACAGTCTCGACCTCGCCTCGACGCGGTGGGACATGGTCGTCTGGACGGTGCCAGCGACGGTTACGGGGGGACAGATCGCCCCCTACGTCTCGGCGGCCATCGACACGAGTCGTATCAAGAAGGGCGTCGGCGTCCTCTTTGCCGTCATCGCCGTTGCCCTCTTTCTGATGGCCTCCGGAGCTTTCTAGTCCGTTCGCGTTCTCCCTTCGGGTATGTACGACGATATCCTGCTACCGACCGACGGGAGCGACGGTATCGCACAGGCCGCGACACATGCGCAGGCGCTCGCCGAGCGGTTCGGCGCTACCGTCCACGTGCTCTCGGTTGTCGACACGCGCAACCGCTTCGAGAGCCCGACTAGCGGCCTCTCGACGGAGGCCTGGAAGGAGGCAGAGTCCGAGCGCGCAGACCACGCCATCGAGACGACAGTGGCGGCGCTGCCGTCTGCCCTCTCCGTCGAGACGGCCGTCGTCAGCGGCGTCCCAAAGACAGCCATTCTCGACTACGTCGACGACGAGGGGATGGACATGGTCGTGATGGGGACCCACGGCCGGACCGGACTTGACCACTATCTCATCGGGAGCGTCGCGGAGAAGGTCGTCCGTCGGTCGCCGGTGCCGGTCGTCACCGTCCGGCTGACCGAAAACTAAGCGGGCGTCGAGGACGTCTCGCCAGTCGGGGCCGGCCCATCGGAGCTATCAGGCTCGTCCTCGCGTAACTGGTTGAAGGCCACAGCGATAACCGCAAGCGAAATGAGTGAGACAGGTGCCTGGATGATGACCAGCGAGAGCTGGCCGAACGCTGGCGGTAAGAGCAGTCCAGAGGTCAACCCACCGACGAAACCGATCACCCCTCCGACTCCGAAGACGACCAGCAGGAGCACGCCCAGCATGAGCCAGTTGCCCTTGCTGAGGCGGTAGCTCGAGCGCAACCCGTCGACGAAGTTCCGATCCTCGACGACAATATAGGGCATCATGAACAGGAAGGCGACGTAGGCGATGAGACCGGGGATAAAGAGCAGGACAAAGCCGACTGTTATGAGCACGAAGTAGACGAAGACACCTACCACGAGGTTCCCGAGTGCAAGCGGGATGTTCCGGGTAAAGGCTCCCGACGGGAAAGAGCTCCCGTCGCCGGAGACGAACGTCCGGATAGCGACGATAGAGAGGTACAAGCCGATGAGGAGCCCGACGACATAGCCACCGACGGCGACCGACAGCGGGAGGTCAAGCACCAGCGGAATCGCCCCGGTAGCCTCAGTGAACCCGCCCTGTTCGTATATTCGAGCCATCATCGTGTTGCTGAGCGGTATCACTGCCCCTGTGAAGGCCATATACGCCAAGAGCAGTATCGCGCCGGTGCGGCTGAACAGCTTCCTTCCGCTTGCGCGGAGGACGGAGCTAATGTGGAGGGACATCGAGTCGAAGGTACGAAAATGCCGATAAAAAGCGTTTCCCATCTGTGAGAGACGGACTCAACCGGCTGCGAACGCGGCCAGGTCGTCAGCCGGAACGAAACCGTCGGCCCGGCGGGCGACCAGGTCGCCGTCGACGAACAGCAGGACGGTGGGGACGCTCCGAACGGCGAAGTCGGCCACGCTGTCCCGCCGACAGCCGTCTCGTCACACGCGTCGGCGACCGTGGGGTATTTTGCCGGCGACCCCGCCAGGGCGGGTATGGACGCGGCGCTCGGGCCACCGGCGAAGATGGCCGAGCTGGACGACGAGTTGACGCCGATGATGGCGCAGTACTTCGAGCTGTGCGGCCAGTACGACGAGGCACTGGTCCTCTTTCAGGTGGGTGACTTCTACGAGGCCTTCTGCGAGGCTGCCGAGCGGGTCGCTCGGTTGTGTGAGATCACGCTAACCCAGCGGACCGATTCGACGGGCGAGTACGCGATGGCGGGTATCCCCATCGACAACGCTGAATCGTATATCGAGACACTACTGGACGCGGGCTATCGGGTCGCGGTGGCTGATCAAGTTGAGGACCCAGACGAGGTCAGCGGCGTTGTCAAGCGGGCGGTGACGCGAGTCGTGACGCCCGGGACCCTGACCGAAGCGGAGCTGCTCGACGGGGCCGACAGCAACTACGTCGCGGCGCTCGCTCAGGGGACGGAGTACGGTCTCGCCCTCGTCGATATCTCGACGGGTGCCTGCTACGCGACCAGCGTGGAGTCGGAGACAGCAGTGGCCGACGAGCTCCGCCGCTTCGGGCCCGCCGAAGCCATCGTCGGCCCTGACGTGGACGTCGACGAGACAGCGGTGTTTAGCGGCGCCTGTCTGGTCACCGAGTACGAAGCCGACGCCTTCGAACGCGAGCGCGCTGAGGCCCGCATCGAGCGGTACTTCGGCCCGCCCGAACGGCTGCTGGCGGGTGAGGCCGAGGTGCGTGCTACGGGGGCGCTGCTTTCCTACGCCGAATACACCCGCGGGAAGTCCGGGGCGGTCGGTCCGGACGGCGAGCCGGTCGATCCCGATGTCGATCCGGAAGGCACTCTCGATTATCTCAACCACCTCACGCGCTACGACCCACGCGAGTACATGCTCCTGGACGCCGTCGCCGTCGAAAGTCTGGAGCTGTTCGACCGGCGCTCGGTTCGGGGCCACGGGAACCTGACGCTCGTCGACACGCTGGACGAGACGGCCTGTGCGCTGGGCCGGCGGAAGCTCACGGACTGGCTCCGCCGTCCGCTACTAGACGAAGACCGGATTGAAGCACGCCACGAGGCCGTCGGCGAACTGAAACGGAGCCCTGGCGTTCGTGAGCGGCTCCATGAGCTACTGAGTCAGGTGTACGACATCGAGCGGCTCATTTCACGAGTCTCACGCGGTCGGGCGAACGCCCGGGACCTGCGCTCGCTGGCGGCGACACTGTCGGTCGTGCCAGACGTTCGCGAAGCGCTGGCCGACGCGGACTCGCAACTGCTTGCGGATCTGTACGCGACGCTCGACCCACTGACCGAGACCCGCGAGGAAATCGAGTCCGCCATCCGGTCCGATCCGCCCCAGCAGATAACCGAGGGCGGCGTGATCCGGGCGGGCTACGACGACGAACTAGACGAACTGCGCTCGACGGAGCAGTCTGGCAAGCAGTGGATCGACGACCTCGAAGCGAGCGAGCGCGAGCGGACC
>JAQCNK010000065.1 GCA_028275075.1 Haloarcula sp.
ACCCGCTCGGCCACCTCTGAGTGGCCGCCGTCGCGAGCGCCCAGCACTACCTCGCCGCGCCCGGTGAACGCGGCCGTCCCCGGCCCGTCGCGCCGGGCGCCATAGGTGCAGGTGCCCGCCAGCACCGGACAGTCGAGCGTGTCGGCGAGTGTTGTTTCGTTGCCCATCCCGTTCTGGACGGAGAGACACGAACCCAGATCACAGTCGGCCAGTTGCTCGGCGACAGTTGGGGTGTCGTAGCTCTTGACCGAAACAACGGCGAGGTCGGCGCTCGCCGGCGGGTCGGTGCGGGTCGCCGGTTCGACGTGAACTGCCTCGACACCGGTCACGGAGAGACCGTCGCTGGCGACCCGTGCCATGTGGGGGTCTCGGCCGACGAGCGTCACGTCGTGCTCGCGGGCGAGCAGCCCCCCAAGCAGGCTCCCGAGGCTGCCCGCGCCGATGACCGCGATATGCATATGTGAGGGGAGGACAGCGGGCAACAAAAACCACCGTACAAGCGAGAACGATGGGAGACCAGAACGGACAACAGTATCCTCCACGAACGGCCGATATGGATCCCGAATCGGTGGCGTGGCCGTCCGCTGAACCCAGCTACCGGCTTCGCCCACCAGCGACTGACGAAGCCGCCGCGCTCGACGTTTTAGCGGCCGTCCTCGACGCGACGCCGCGACAGGTCGAGCGGGTGTCAGTCCGGCTCGCCGTCGGCCGGCGGACGGAT
Organism: Haloarcula sp.; assembly: GCA_028275075.1. Lineage (GTDB taxonomy): Archaea > Halobacteriota > Halobacteria > Halobacteriales > Haloarculaceae > Haloarcula. The sequence continues at coordinate 722 of JAQCNK010000065.1, forward strand.
ATCGTCGGGTCGCGACGGATCGCGCTGGAGTCGCTGTCGGGCCACACGGACGTGACCGTCGCCGCCGACCACACCATCGGCACGCTCTCGCTCACGGACGAGACGTTCGCCGATCTGGCCGAACTGTTCGCCGACCTCGACCGCGCGGTCGTCTTCGACCCCGAGGGCGTCGCCATCGCAGACTGGCGGGACAGAGTGCTGCGGTTCGCGCTCCCGGAGCCCACGGTCCAGCAGGTACGCGAGGGAGTCGATAGCGGCATCGCCGACCGCATCGAGCGGGACGACTGACCGTATGGTACGGTCGGTTGTCGTCTCCTCTCCACCCACGGGTCGGCGGCTCACCGCACCAATCCGTATGCGACGGTCCGTTACGCCAGGCGTCTAGCTACTATATCGCCCACCCCGGGCTGGGCGAGTTCTGCCGTGAGACAGTATCAATGCTACTGCGAGAACAGACTGGTGTGGACCGGCGCGAAGTTAGCGGCCCCGTTCTGGCTCTCCTCGGTGTCGGAGATGGCGCTCCCCGAGAGACCGACCGCAAGGAAGTCAGCGAGGGGCGGCCCAACGTTGTCGGGTTCGACGAGGAAGGCGTCGTGGCCGTAATCTGAATCGACGACGTGGTGTGCCACTGACGTGTCGCTGGCCCGGATCGCGTCGGCCAGAGCCTCGCTCTGCTCGCTCGTGAAGTGCCAGTCACCGGTAAAGGACATCACGAGGGCGTCGCCGTCGAACGCCGCCAGCGCGTCGGCGTCCGACTCGAACCCGCTGGCGAGATCGTAGTTGTCCATCGCCCGCGTGAGATAGAGGTAGCTGTTGGCGTCGAAGCGGTCGACGAACTTCGTGGCGTTGTAGTCGAGGTAGGACTCCACGTCCCGGTACGGGAAGAAGCGACCAGCGGGGTCGGTGGGGAAGGCCCGTTCGGCTTCGCGGGTGGCGGCTCGGCGACCGAAGCGACGCTCCATGCTCGCCTTCGAGAAATACATCACGTGGCCGATTTCGCGGGCCAGCGCGAGCCCCTGGTCTGGATGCTCGCTATCGTAGTAGTCGCCCCCGTTCCAGTTTTCGTCGGTAGTGATGGCTCGGCGGGCGATTCCGTCCAGTGCGAGACACTGCGGATCGAGCCGACCAGCGGCGGCGATCGGCACGATCTTCTCGACGTGGTCCGGGTGGCGCTTAGCCCACTCCAAGACGTTCATACCGCCGACACTGCCGCCGACGACGGCGTAGAGGGCCGGCACACCGAGTTCGTCCAGCACCCGACGCTGGGCCTCGGTCCAGTCCGCCACCGTTACGGGTGGGAACTCCGGGCCGTAGGGCTCGCCGGTCTGGGGGTTCGTACTCGACGGGCCACTGGAGCCGTAACACGACCCCGGAACGTTCACACAGACGACGAAGTACTCCGTCGTGTCGATTGCCTTGCCCGGCCCGACGATGTCGTCCCACCAGGCGTAGGCCTGGTCCCCCTCCTCGAAGCGGCCGCGAGAGGCGACGTGGGCGCTCCCGGTCAGGGCGTGACAGACCAGCACTGCGTTGTCTCCGGTAAACTCACCGTAGGTCTCGTATGCCAGTTCGAGGTCTTCGATGGTCTCGCCACACTGGAACTCGAACTCTCCGACGGAGACGGAGTTCGAGTCCATCTCAGCACACCTCCGAGATGGCGTCGTCGATATCGGCGACGATGTCTGCCGGGTCCTCGATGCCGACGCTCATCCGCACGAGGTCCGGGCTAACGCCACTCTCGCGCTGCTCGTCCTCGGAGAGCTGTGCGTGGGTGGTGCTGGCGGGGTGGATGACCAGCGTCTTCGCGTCGCCGATGTTGGCGAGGAACTGCGCGAGATCGGTCTCCTCACAAAAGGCCTTGCTGGCCGCATAGCCGCCTGCCAGTCCGAAGGTGACGACGCCGCCGAAGCCGCCTTCGAGGTAGTCCTGTGCCAAATCGTGCGTCTCGTGGCTCTCGAGCCCGGGGTAGGTAACCCACGCCACCTCGGGGTGGTCATGGAGGTGTTCAGCGACGGTGAGCGCGTTCGAGCAGTGTCGCTCCATCCGAAGCGAGAGGGTTTCGGTGCCCTGCAGCGTCGCCCACGCATCGAAGGGTTTCTGCCCGTCACCCAGCGCCCGGAGGCCGCGCTGTCGGGCGGCCATGGCGAAGGCCCGGTCACCAAAGCGGTCGGCGAAATTAAAGCCGAAAGCAGGGTTCTCCCCACCGAGTTCTGGGTATTTGTCGGGGTGTGAACCCCACGGGAACGAACCCCCGTCGGCGAGCACGCCGCCGACGGTTGTCCCGGAGCCGTGAATCCACTTCGTCGTCGACTCCCAGACGATGTCGGCGCCGTGTTCGAGCGGGCGACAGAG
>JAQCNK010000318.1 GCA_028275075.1 Haloarcula sp.
GCACCCGCAATCCTTACGCCGGGCAGACCCAGAGTGACGGATATGACTGAGGCGACGGGCATCGTCGGTGAGTTCCTCGCGCTCAAGGAGGAGACCGACGCCGACATTCTCGCGATGCAGTGTGGCGACTTCTACGAGTTTTTCGCCGACGACGCCGAGTTGGTGGCCGCCGAACTGGATCTGAAAGTGAGCCAGAAGTCCTCTCACGGGTCGACGTATCCGATGGCGGGCGTCCCCGTGGACGACCTCACCCCCTACGTCTCCGCGCTGGTCGAACGCGGATACCGGGTCGCGGTGGCCGACCAACACGAGACAGCCGACGGCCACGCCCGCGAGGTTACGCGGGTCGTGACCCCGGGGACACACCTGGCGACCGGTGACGCCAGCGCCCAACACCTCGCTGCCGTCGTCCGCCACGACGGCGGTCGCGGGGCTGACGGCGATAGCTACGGACTCGCGGTGGCCGACGTGACCACGGGCCAGTTCCAGGTCACCCAACTGGACGATACCGACGCCGACGCCGTCCTGACCGAACTCTACACCTTCTCGCCGGCGGAGGTGTTACCCGGTCCCGACCTCCGCAACGACGACGACTTTCTGGCGGCACTCGACGAGCGCTCCGACGCCGCCGTCTCCCTGCACGCGACGGAGTCGTTTGCGCCGGGCCGGGCGCGCCATCGGGTTCGAGAGCAGTTTGGTGCCGAGACGCTCGAAAGCGTGGGGATCGAGGGAGCTGACGCGGCCATCGCGGCCGCCGGGGCCGTCCTCTCGTATGTCGATGAAACCGGGGTCGGGACGCTCGCTGCAGTGACCCGTCTCCAGGCGTACGGCGCTCGCGAGCACGTCTCGCTCGACGCGACCACGCAACGCAATCTCGAACTCACCGAGACGATGCAGGGCGACTCGGCGGGGTCGCTCTTTGCGACCGTGGACCACACCGTCACCGCCGCCGGCGGCCGGTTGTTGAAGCGATGGCTCCAACGGCCCCGCCGCGAGCGGGGCGAACTCGTCAGGCGCCACTCCGCGGTGGCGGCGCTGACCTGCGAGGCGATGGCTCGCGAGGCGCTTCGGGAAACCCTTGCCAACGGCTACGACCTCGAACGGCTCGCGGCCCGTGCGACATCGGGCAGTGCCGACGCCCGGGACCTCCGAGCGGCCCACGACACACTCGTCCTGCTTTCGGAGGTGGCCGAGGCCGTCGCCGAGACCGAGCGCCTGGCCGACTCGCCGCTCTCCGACGTGCTCGCGGGCGCCGACCGCGAGGCGGCCGCCGACCTTGCCGCGGAACTCGACGCTGCACTCGTCACGGACCCGCCCGGAACAGTCACACAGGGCGGGCTCTTCCAGCGTGGATACGACGACGACCTCGACGCGGTCATCGACGAGCACGAGGCAGCCCTGGAGTGGCTGGACACGCTGCCCGACCGCGAGAAGAGGAAGACCGGCATCACACACCTCTCTGTCGACCGGAACAAGACCGACGGCTACTATATTCAAGTGGGGAAAAGCGAGACGGACCAGGTCCCCGAGAGCTACGAGGAGATAAAGACGCTCAAGAACTCGAAACGCTACACGATCCCCGAACTCGACGAGCGCGAGCGGGACGTGCTCCGACTGGAGGAACGCCGCCACGAGAGAGAGTACGAACTGTTCGAGGAACTCCGCGAGCGGGTCGCCGACCGTGCGCCGCTCCTACAGGACGTGGGGCGGGCGCTCGCCGAGATCGACGCACTGGCCTCGCTCGCGGTCCACGCGGTCGAGAACGACTGGACCCGTCCGGAACTAGTCGACGACGGCACGCTCGACATCACGGCCGGCCGGCATCCGGTCGTCGAGCAGACCACTGAGTTCGTCCCGAACGACCTCCACATGCGCCCCGGTGAACGGGATTTCCTCGTCGTCACCGGACCGAACATGAGCGGGAAGTCGACGTATATGCGCCAGACCGCGCTCATCACGCTGCTGGCCCAGACAGGCAGCTTCGTCCCCGCGCGGTCGGCGACGGTCGGGCTGGTCGACGGTATCTTCACCCGCGTGGGCGCGCTGGACGAACTCGCTCAAGGCCGCTCGACGTTCATGGTCGAGATGCAGGAACTCTCGAACATCCTCCACTCGGCGACAGAGGATTCCCTCGTTATCTTGGACGAGGTAGGGCGTGGCACCGCGACGTTCGACGGTATCTCCATCGCCTGGGCCGCCGTGGAGTATATCGCGACGACCGTCCGCGCGAAGACGCTCTTTGCGACCCATTACCACGAGCTCACGTCGTTGGGCGACTCCCTGGCAAACGTCCAGAACGTCCACGTTGCCGCCGAGGAGCGCGACGGCGACGTGACGTTCATGCGAACGGTGCGAGATGGCCCGACCGATCGCTCCTACGGTGTCCACGTCGCCGATTTAGCCGGCGTTCCCGAACCGGTTGTCGACCGCTCGCGGGAGGTACTCGACCGACTGCGCGAGGACAAAGCTATCGAGGTCCGAGGGAGTGAGGCGAGCGGGCAGCCCAAACAGGCCGTCTTTGATCTCTCGTCGGGACAGTTCAGCAGCGCCAGCGCCGACGGTGGCAGCGGGCCCGACGAGAGCGACCCGCTCGACCCTGAGACCGAGGCCGTCCTCGACGAACTCTGCGCTCTCGATGTCACCGAGACGCCCCCAGTCGAACTGATGGCGAAAGTTCAGGCGTGGCAAGACGAGTTGGAAGGGACGTAGACCACCCGGAGGCGAGCGAGCCGTTATCGGGCGAACGCGAA
>JAQCNK010000316.1 GCA_028275075.1 Haloarcula sp.
GAGGAAGCCGCCGCGGAGGATGACGAATAATGGCACTCGGTTCCAACACGAAGTTCTACGAGACGCCGAACCATCCGTATCAGGGCGAGCGAATCGCCGACGAGAGCAACCTGAAGAGTCGGTACGGCCTGAAAAACAAGGAAGAGCTCTGGCGCGCCCAGTCCGAACTGCGTGACTACCGTCGCGAGGCTCGGAAGCTGCTTGGCAGCGCCGAGAGTGACGCACTCGAAGCCGAAGAGTTCCTGGCGCGACTGAAGCGCTACGGCATCCTCAACGAGCAGGACCAGCTCGACGATGTCCTGTCGCTTGACGTCACAGACGTGCTCGAACGCCGTCTCCAGACGGTCGTCTACCGGAAGGGCTACGCGAACACGCCCGAGCAAGCGCGACAGTTCATCGTCCACGGACACATCGAGCTTGACGAGGTACGCGTTACCCGTCCATCGATGAAGGTCGACGTGGCTGTCGAGAGCTCAGTCGGTTTCGACGAGCACAGCTCGCTGTCGGACGAACTGCATCCTGAGCGCGCGGAGGCCCAAGAATGAGCGAGGAAACCGAAGACATCTGGGGCATTGCCCACGTCCACGCATCGTTCAACAACACCATCATCACGATCACCGACCAGACCGGCGCTGAGACGCTCGCAAAGAGCTCCGGCGGAACGGTCGTCAAGCAGAACCGCGACGAAGCGTCGCCGTACGCGGCGATGCAAATGGCCGAAGTCGTCGCCGAAAAGGCGCTGGACCGAGGCGTCGAGGGCGTCGATGTTCGTGTCCGCGGTCCCGGTGGGAACCAGCAGACCTCCCCCGGTCCGGGTGCACAGGCCACCATCCGAGCACTGGCTCGCGCCGGTCTCGAAATCGGCCGCATCGAGGACGTCACGCCGACGCCCCACGACGGCACTCGCGCACCCAAGAACTCTGGCTTCTAACCAATGACACAGGATTACGAGGTTGAGTTCGTCGAACGCGGTGAGCGGGAGTCGCTCGTGTTGATTCGGGGCATCACGCCTGCCTTCGCAAACGGCATCCGCCGAGCGATGGTCGCCGACGTGCCCACGTTCAGCATCGACACCGTCCGCGTCATCGAGAACACCAGCGTGATGTTCAACGAGCAGATCGGTCTCCGACTGGGACTGGTCCCGCTGACCACCGACCTCGACGACTTCGAGATCGGTGACGAGGTGACGCTGTCGCTGTCCGTCGACGGGCCGAACACGGCCTACTCCTCGGACCTCGTTTCCAGCGACTCGCTGGTGGGGCCAGCCGACGACAACATCCCGATCATCGATCTGAAAGACGGCCAGCGCCTCGAAGTCGAGGCCGACGCCGTCCTCGATACGGGGAAAGCACACGCCAAACATCAGGGCGGCGTGGCAGTCGGCTACCGACATCTCCAGCGCGTGGACGTCGTCGGTGACACGGGCGAGTTTGAGGACGAGGAACCCAACATCCTTCGTGGCGTTATCGAAGAGGGCGCGGCCGCCGAGGCCGCCGACCCGGACGCTGCGGACGGCGACCTCGTGCCGACAAGCGAGTTCGACAACGACCTCAGCCAGCGGTATCCAGGTAAGGAACTCTCGGTCACCGACGTCGAAAACGCGTTCGTGTTCCACGTCGAGACTGATGGCTCCTTGACCACCGACGAACTTCTCCGTCGTGCGGTCGAGACGCTACGCGACCGAGCGACAGAGCTGAAAGACGCAGTCCAACTGTAACGCCAATGACCCGAAACTCCCTTTCGACGCCGATGACCGCCCGCTCCCCGAGCGCGAGGACCGAAAGGGGTTTTACGGGTCATCAAAAATCCATTAACGCGAGCAGGGATAGCCAAGTTTGGCCAACGGCGCAGCGTTCAGGGCGCTGTCCCGTAGGGGTCCGCAGGTTCAAATCCTGCTCCCTGCACTTTTACTCCCAAAGAGGAACCCTATGAGCAAGACGAATCCGAGACTCAGTAGTCTCATCGCCGACCTGAAGTCGGCCGCCCGCAACTCGGGTGGCGCAGTCTGGGGCGACGTCGCTGAGCGGCTGCAGAAGCCGCGGCGAACACACGCGGAAGTCAACCTGGGCCGCATCGAGCGGTACGCACAGGAAGACGAGACCGTGGTCGTTCCGGGCAAGGTGCTCGGCTCCGGCGTCCTGCAGAAGGACGTCACCGTCGCCGCCGTCGACTTCTCCGGAACCGCTGAGACGAAGATCGACAAGGTCGGAGAGGCTGTATCACTAGAACAGGCAATCGAGAACAATCCAGAAGGCTCCCACGTCCGGGTGATTCGATGAGCGTCGCAGAGTTCGATGCCGACGTCGTCGTCGACGCCCGCGACTGTATCATGGGCCGGGTCGCCTCGCAGGTGGCCGAGACGGCACTCGACGAGCAGACCGTCGCCGTCGTCAACGCCGAGCGCGCCGTCATCACTGGTCGCGAAGACCAGATCATGGAGAAGTACAAGAAGCGCGTCGAGATCGGCGCCGACAACTCGTACTTCTACCCCAAGCGACCGGACGGGATCCTCAAGCGCTGCATCCGCGGCATGCTGCCCCACAAGAAGCAGCGTGGCCGTGACGCCTTTGAGAACGTCCGCGTCTACGTGGGCAACCCACACGACAAGGAGAGCGACGTGCTCGAAGGCACGTCCCTGGACCGGCTCTCGAACATCAAATTCGTCACGCTCGCGGAAGTGAGCGAGACACTCGGAGCGAACAAGACATGGTAACGAACACGTCTGGTAAAAAGAAGACCGCCGTCGCCCGCGCCACTATCAGTGAGGGCGAGGGTCGCGTGCGTATCGATTCCCAGCCGGTCGAACTGGTCGACCCGGAGCTGGCTCAGCTGAAGATGCTGGAGCCGTTCCGCATCGCCGACGAGGACCTCCGCGACGACGTCGACGTTGACGTCTCCGTTGAGGGTGGTGGCGTAATGGGACAGGCAGACGCCGCCCGAACTGCCATCGCTCGCGGTCTCGTTGACTTCACCAACGATGCTGAGCTCCGCGACGCGTTCATGGAGTTTGACCGTTCGCTGCTGGTCAACGACGTTCGCCAGTCCGAACCAAAGAAGTGGGGCGGTCCCGGTGCACGGGCCCGGTACCAGAAATCCTACCGCTAAGGTGATTCAAGTATGATGGTACCGGTCCGGTGTTTCACGTGCGGTAACGTCGTCGGCGAGCACTGGGAAGAGTTCAAGGCCCGCACTCGCGAGGCCGAAGAGCCCGAGGACCCGGAGATGGTCCTCGACGAGCTTGGCGTCAAGCGACACTGCTGTCGCCGGATGCTCGTCTCTCACAAAGACCTTGTCGACATTGTCGCTCCATACCAATGAACGCACAGGAAAGCCGATACGAAAAGGCCCGCAAACTGGGCTCGCGAGCGCTCCAGTTGGCCCACGGCGCACCCGTGCTCATCGAGACGGAATACACCCAGCCAATCCTCATCGCAGCCGAGGAGTACGACGCTGGGGTCCTCCCGTTCACCGTCAAACGAGGTGACCACAAATGACGCTAATCACAGATATCCGACTCCGCCGCGTCCTCGACTCGCGTGGTAACGCGACTGTTGAGGCCGATGTTCTCACCGAGAGTGGGGGCTTCGGCCGCGGCAAGGCACCGAGCGGCGCAAGTACCGGCGAATACGAGGCTCTGGAGCTGCCGGCCCAGGAAGCAATCGCGAACGCTCGCGAGGACGCTTTACCCCGCCTCATCGGCGAGGTCCACGCCGGCAATCAGCGCGATGTCGACAATGCACTGCGGGCCGCCGACGGCACGGACGACTTCTCCAGCATCGGTGCCAACTCCGCCGTCGCCATCTCGATGGCGGCCGCCGCGGCCGGCGCCGACGTGATCGGTGCGCCGCTGTACCAGCATCTGGGCGGCACCTTCCGGGGCAACGAGTACCCGACGCCGCTGGGTAACATCATCGGCGGCGGCGAACACGCCGCCGACGCCACCAACATCCAGGAGTTCCTGTCGGCCCCCGTCGGCGCGCCGAGCGTCGAAGAGGCTGTCTTCGCCAACGCGGCGGTCCATCAGGAAGTCCACGACATGCTCGCCGACCGCGGTATCCCCGCGGGCAAGGGCGACGAGGGGGCCTGGGCGCCGTCAGTAACCGACGACGAGGCCTTCGAACTCATGGAAGAGGCCGTCTCTACCGTGGAAGACGATGTCGGCTTCGAGATTCGGTTCGGGCTAGACGTCGCCGGCGCCGAGCTGTACGACGACGAGGAGGACGGCTACGTCTACGACGACGGCGTCAAATCCACCGCCGAGCAGATAGAGTACATGGCCGAGAAGGCCCAGGAGTACGATCTCGTCTACGTCGAGGACCCCCTCGACGAGAACGACTACGAGGGTCACGCGACCCTCACCGAGATGGTCGGCAACCAGACGCTCATCTGCGGTGACGACCTGTTCGTGACCAACGTTGAGCGACTCCAGACCGGCATCGACCAGGACGCCGGCAACTCCATCCTCATCAAGCCAAACCAGATCGGGACGCTCTCGGATGCCGTCGACGCCATCGAACTGGCGACCGAGAACGGCTACGACTCCGTCGTCTCCCACCGGAGCGGCGAGACTGAGGACACCACTATCGCACACCTCGCTGTCGCGACCGGCGCCGCGTTCATCAAGACGGGCGCCGTCGGCGGCGAGCGCACTGCCAAGCTGAACGAACTCATCCGTATCGAGGACAACGCAGTATGAGCGGCAACGAGAAAGAAGGTCTCGACGCAGAGGAGTCCGAGTTCGACCCGTCCGAGGAGGACGAGGTCGCTGACGACGCCGACGCGGAGACAGCGACGGACGCCGAACAGCCCGCCGAGGCCACCGAGGCCGAGGCAGAGACAGCCGACGAGGAAGCCGAGGAATCGGCACTGCAACTCGACGAGGACGTCATGCCCGACGAGCAGAGCGAGGCCGACCTCCTCATCCCCGTCGAGGACTACCTCGGTGCCGGTGTCCACATCGGGACCCAGCAGAAGACCCAAGACATGGAGCGGTTCATCCATCGGGTCAGGACTGACGGGCTCTACGTGCTGGACGTCTCGATGACTGACACCCGAATCCGCACCGCTGCGGACTTCCTGGCCAACTACAAGCCCGAGCAGATCCTCGTGGCTTCCTCGCGCCAGTACGGCCGGTTCCCGGCCGAGACGTTCGCTGACGCCGTCGGCGCCCGTGCCCGTACGGGTCGCTTCATCCCCGGCACGCTGACGAACCCGGACTACGACGGCTACAT
>JAQCNK010000317.1 GCA_028275075.1 Haloarcula sp.
GCAGTGTCGGGGGACACTGTCTACACGGGCGGGAACACGCTCCAAGCGTTCGACGTGACCACCGGCGAGACACGGTGGCAGGCTGACTACGCCGTGACGACGCCGGCGACAGTTGCGGGCGAGCGAGTCGTTGTCGGTTCCGAGACGACCATCCGCGTCTTCGATAGCGCCGACGGGAGCGAGCGGTGGCACAACGACGTCGGGACGTACGGCACCCTCGGGCCGCCGGTGGTCACCAACCCACCCGCAGTGACAGACGACACCGTCTATGTCGCCGCCGACAGGGGATTGACCGCTCTGGACCTCACGGAGGGCCGCCAACGCTACGCTGTCGAAATCGGTATCAACGGCACACCTGTCGTCGCCGATGGCTTTATTTACCTGTTTGGCCGCGGCCAACTGAACTGTCAGTCCGCCGAGGACGGGCGTACAGAGTGGACTTACGGGACCTATCAGCGGAGGCGTTCGAACGGTGCTGCACCTGTCATCGCCGACGGGGTAGCCTATTTTCCCGCCGAACAGCTCTACGCTATCGCAGGGTGACGCCGTGGCCGCACCGGGTGGCCGATCACACGAGGACGCCCGAAACAGACGCCTGTCGGAACCCGATTCGTTACTGTCGGCTGTACCATCACGGCAGAAATCGCCCAGCCCGGGGTGGGCGATTATCTCCACGTACGTACAGCCAACAGTATACGGGTCGACAGAAGCCCTGATAGATATTCGCCGGGGTGCGGAGGCGAATTCTATCAATCGTTCTGTCGACCCGTAGAGACTATGGGGTGAGAACAAGGCACTGTCCGACAGCGTGACATGGCCACTGTGATCAACCTACCCCGCTGTCAGGCGCTCTGAGTCCAGCCCCAGCACAGTTAATTCATTATTGTTTGGGTGAAATTTTAAATACAAACACCCGGAAAAACTCGCCCAATGAGTGGTCTGGCAAGTGGTAGCCGACGGCCGACTGTCCCCGCACCGGTACCACCGGATGATCCCGATGCGTGGTACGCGCCCGACGTGCGCGAACAGGACGAGATCCATCCGGGCGTCGTGGTGACGGTCCGACAGACCGACGGGTTCCACTACGAGGTCCGCGAACCACTGTTGTCGTCCAGTGACCGGGACGCGCTGGAGACTATCAAGTCCTACTTCGACAGTGCGAACGTCGAGCGTCCTCGCACCCGTGAGGGCGCCGTCGAACGGATGGATAACGGGTTCGACCCGAAACACCGCCGGGTGATAACCCGACTGGTTGACTATTCGCCTGCAGCCCGCCGGCGTGTCGCGTACCACGCACTGTGTTCGCTCGCCTGTCTGGGCGAGTTGACGCCCTACGCGCTGGACGACCGCATCGACGTCGCCGATGTGACCGAAGACAGCGTGATCGTCCACACCGATGACTATGCCCCCGCCACCACAGAGCTGACTGACCCCGACTACATCGAACGCTTCACCAGCGAACGCGTCGAGCGCCACACCGTCACGTTCCAGGGGTTCGAGATACCGGTCGTCGTCTACCGCGAGCATCTGCTTGGCAGTGACCCCTTCACCACGAAGTACGCCGTCCGCGAGCCGGACCTGCTCCCCGGCGACAGGGAACTCATCAAAGCCTGCAAAGAGCGGGTGTGGGAGACCAGCGTTGACGGCATCGTCGAGGACCGCGTGGGGTTCGTCCGTGATCGGGCCAGTTCGCTGCTCGCGCGCCAGCTGACTGTCCGCAACACGACCGAGTGGGTCGATGCGATGGTCTATCGGGTTCGGTCCGCGCTGTCGGAACTGGACCTTACACTCCCACCGCTCGATCAGCGCTTCGCCGATGATCGACTCGATGACCTCCTCTACTACGTGCTCCGGGACCTCGTCGGCTACGGGAAGCTGACCGTTCCCATCCGTGACCCGACGCTCGAAGATATCGAGGCCAACCGCGTCGGCGAGCGCGTCAAAGTGCTTCCAAGAGCGGATCTGGGACACGACGGCCGCGTCCCGACAAATCTCTCGTTCGAATCCGAGTCAGCCTTTGTCAACGTCGTTACCCAGCTGGCCGCCGACGACGGCACCGAACTCAACGCCTCGAACCCGAGCGCGAAAGTCAACATCGACCCAGGCGGCGAGAGCATCCACGACGCCGAAGAGACCATCCGCTGTGCGGTTGCCCTGCCGACAATCAGTGAGGACGGTCCCCACATTTCCATCCGCAAACAGTCTGCCGACGCAATGACTCCCGTCGATCTCGTCGAACGGGACTCGCTCCCGACAGAACTGGTGGCCCTGTTGTGGCTGCTGTACGAATCCCACGGCGTCGTGCTCTTCTCGGGGCCGACCGGAGCCGGCAAGACGACGCTGATGAACGCCCATATGCCGTTTATCCCGTATCGAGATCGCCCTATCAGTATCGACGAGGGGTCGCGGGAAGTCCAGATCCCACACGAAACGGGCGTCTCTCTCACGACACGAGAACACGAACGAGACCACCGTCGCGTGACGATGGCCGACCTCATGACGCAGTGTAATTATCTGAACCCTGATATTGAGGTCATCGCCGAGATAAACACACAGGCCTCCTTCGAAACGTTTGCCGAGAC
>JAQCNK010000324.1 GCA_028275075.1 Haloarcula sp.
TACGAACTTATACCCGGCAGTATGATTACCGACCATGGACGACCATACACGCGACGACAGCGTCGGCGCCCCGGCCGGGGACCCAACGGGATGGCGATCTGACGGACGGTGGGAACACGCCACCTTGCGCCGGGCCGTCGTCCACGGCGTCAGTCTGTTCAACGATGGGGCGTTCCACGACGCACATGACTGCTTCGAAGACGAGTGGTACAATTATGGGCGTGGGAGCACCGAGAGCAAGTTCCTCCACGGAATGGTGCAAGTCGCAGCCGGCGCCTACAAACACTTCGACTTCGAGGACGACGACGGGATGCGGTCGCTGTTTAATACGTCGCTGCAATATTTTTCTGGCGTCCCAAACGATTATTACGGGGTCGATCTCCTCGACGTTCGAACCATGATGACGAACGCGCTTGCGGACCCGACTGTGCTCCAGGGTTGGCAGATTTGCCTTGACGACGCCTACCCCGTTGCCGGAGAGGCTGACTACGACTACGCGGAAACGCTATAGTGTCAGTTGATCCTATTTATACTGTCGGCTGAATATCACGGCCGAAATCGTCCAGCCCGGGGCGCCAATTATCTCCACGTACGTACAGCCACCAGTATTAGCTGGTGGCAAACCCACACATATACTAGGATCCGGTTACTGAGTTATGAATAGATGCGAGTGGAGCAACTGGGCGACGGGGAGCCGTCAGTCGCTATTGTCGGCAGTATTCACGGGGACGAGCCTTGCGGCCGCGACGGCATCGAGGCGGTTCTTGCTGACCCGCCGGACGTCTCCCAGCCCGTGAAGTTCATCGTTGTCAACGAGCGAGCGCTTGCCGCGGGCGAACGCTATCTGGAACTCGACCTCAACAGGGTCTTCCCCGGTGATCCAGACAGCGATAGCCACGAGATGCGGTTGGCTGCGGAGTTAACAGCGGAACTGCAGGGCTGTACCACACTCTCTTTGCACTCCACCCAGTCCTACGACGGGATGTTCGCACTGGTCGACGAGCTCACAGATCTGGCTCGGGACGTCTGTCCGAAGCTCTCAGTCGACGCCGTCGTCAGGACGCGAGGGAACAACGATGGGCGGCTGTTCTCCGTGGCGCCGTCGACTATCGAGGTCGAGTGTGGATATCAGGAGTCGGCCGAGGCCGCCGCGAACGCTGAACAGGTCATCCGTGAGTTCCTCGACGCACTGGCGGTCACGGGCGACCCAGCACCGGTCAGAAACGAGTCGCTACCGGTGTTCCAGCTCGGCGGCCCTATCCCCAAGGACGCCGCAGAGGAGTACGAAGTGTTCGTCCGGAACTTCGAACCGGTCGCCGCTGGCGACCCCGTCGCCGCGGCGGACGGGGAGACGCTCCACGCCGAGGAGGCCTTTCACCCAGTCTTGCTCTCCGCTGAGGGGTACGAGGACGTGTTCGGCTACATGGGGAGCCACGTCGGAACGCTGGAGTAGCCCGAACCCGACGTGGGACGGTCACACAGCTACGGGAGTAGCTCTCGGTAGCTGTTGTCGTAGCCGACCGCTCGCCCGAGTGGCGCGAGCAGATCAACGCCGACCCGCTGTACCCATAGCGGCAGCGCCGCGAGCCAGAGCATATCGTTGTACTCTGACAACAGGACGGCTAATCTGAGGACGTTCAGCGGCATCCCGGTCGGCGTCACCGGAGCGCCCTCACGGGCTAGCCCGTACGTGATGCGCATGAATCGCTCCGTCCGGAGCCCAGGGGTGACCGACCCGCGTATGTGGAGCGGTCCCTCGCCCGCGTTCCAGAAACGATGTGGGTCGCCGGCGGGGATGACGGCTGTCTCACCGGGACCAAGCTCCGAGGAATCGTCGTCATGCCAGAGCCCCAGCCGGCCCGACCGGACAGTCAGCCGTTCGACCTGCTCGGGGTGGACGTGTCGCATCGGACCGTGCGATCCCTCCGCGGCGAGCCACATATCGAACAAGAGCGGGTCCCGCTCCGGGTCGTCGGGTCGGTCACGGAACCGGACCGCCTTGCCGGCGGGCGGGCTGGTCACGCAGTCGCCCGCGAGATACACGCTCGTGGGCATCCGTTCAGGCGTCTTCGGGTGCCTCGAACTCGACCATCGTCAGTTCCCGATCCAGCAGACAGTGGTCGTGTGGTGGCTCCCCGAGCACATCGGAGATTCGGTACTCAGTATCAAATTCGGCCCCCTGGGGCTCGCAGTAGGAATGGCTCGGGCATTCGGTGTGCGGGCAAGGCCCAGCGAGTTCGGCTTTGCTCCCGGCGAAGGCGCCCTTCGTCGGGACGTTCACCCGAATCGGCGCGGGCTCAACCTCGACGGCACGGACGCCCGTGTCGTGGACCGCACAGTCGAGCGTCTGGCCGCTCTCGCGGACCTCGGTGATACGGTACCGACGACCCTGCGTGAGATTCAGACACTGGTCCCTGAAGGGACAGTCGGAACAGCCGGATGCCTCGCCCTGATAGACGAACTCCTCGCCGGGCTCGGCGAGCCGAGTCCCAACAAGCGTGACGGTGGTCATAGCCGTTCGTAGACGGGCCTAGAAGGTAAGTTATCCGGACAGTTGTAGGTCTGTTCCGGATAGCCCCGCTCATAGATCGAGGGTTACCGGTAAATCGCTACAACTGTCCGGATCAGGCCCGCCCGGTCAGCTCGTCAAGCTCGTCGAGATACGCGTCCCGAGGAATCTGATACAGCGCCCGGAAGTCGAACTCGCCGGCCGCGAACTCGTTTGCGATTGCCACCGCGGCGTCGACGGCCTCGCCGCGGTCAGGCACTACCTCGATCTGCTGGTCCACCTCCGGTTCCAGATACAGCGTCACGTACCAGTCTTCGCCCGTCCGGTCTGCTCCGGGGCGGCGCGTTCGCTTGCCGTGTGTGAGATAGATGGTCGGCAGACAGGGCGCGGGGAAGGCATCGCTATCGAAGATGTCCGGACGGTACGCGAGAATGAGTTCTGTCTCGGTCTGGTTCCA
>JAQCNK010000343.1 GCA_028275075.1 Haloarcula sp.
ATCGACTATCGGCTCACAGACGACTACGAGTCCGGCGACCCGCTCGTCTTCCGGCATACACTCGTGGCGGGTGGCACCGGCTCGGGGAAGACACACAGCTCGAAGAACGTCCTCCGGCAGTATCTGGGCCGGACCTACGAGATGGGCGATGGCCGTACGCCCGAACTCGCCGTCGTCCAGTTCGACCCCCAGGACGAGTACGCCCAGATGCACGACGACAACCCGAAGATGACCGACGAGTTCGCCCGCCGCTGTGAGCGCGAGGGTGTCAAGACGGGCGGCCACGACGACACCATCGCGTTTGTCCCGAAGGTCGCCGGCGCCGACTACAGCGCCAGCCACCACCGCGCCGAGCAGGTCGAGTTCACCATCCCGTTCTCGCTTGTCCACTCGAACCCGTGGCTCATCGCTGGCTCCAGTCTCAACGACAACCAGTACACCGCGCTGACGAACACGCTCTTACCGCGGTTCAAACGAGAGTACGGCCGTAGCGCCACCTACGAGCAGTTTCTCACCTTTCTCAACGACCCCGCGCTCAAGGAGGAACTCGACGATGTCGGCGATGTCCACGAGGCCACTTTCGACGCAGTGAAACGACGGGTCCAGGGCTTCGGGTCGGTCTTCGATCAGAACGCCCGCCCCATCACCGACCAGATATCACAGCTGGTACGGACCGGCGGGCTGACCGTGATTCCGACCTACCACATCACAGACTCTCGGACCGCCTCGGCCATCGTGTTAGCGGTGTCGAGCCTGCTCATCGATCAGAAACTGTCGAACGACCCCACCTACGAGCGAATCAAGGAGACGCCGCTGGTGCTGGGGATGGACGAGGCCCACAACTTCCTCACAGACGCCGACAGCGTCCAGGGCCGGCAAGTCATCGGGAAGTTCACCGAAGCGGCAAAACAGGGCCGAAAGGAGCGGCTGGGGCTCTATCTCATTACGCAGGATCCACAGGATATCGCTGACCCCGTATTCAAGCAGATCAACACGACGATGGTTCTGAATCTCGGCGACGAGGACGCGATCAAGGCAGTGAACATCCCGGCGAACCTCGAATCGAAGGTCCCCTACATGGAGAAGGGTCAGCGCGTGGTGTACTCGCCCGACAACTCCGAGCCCGTCGAACTGATCGGCCTCCCGACGTGTGTGACACGACACGGGAGAGAGTAGCGCCTCGCTCGAATAGAGGAGCCAACGAAAATCACCGCATATCGACCACTTGACAGCGTATACGAGCGTAAAGCGCTCGTGCAGTCCAACAGAAGCCGGCTGTCTCTGCGGACAGTCGGTCGGTGTCTGATACTGGTGGCTGTAACAAACTGAAGTAATTCGCCACCCCGGGGTGTCGAATATCTTTACGAACTTACAGCCACCAGTATGAATCATCGCAATTGGCGGTATAGCGCTGCGGACGGGAGGGAAACCGTCTCGCAACCTACCGGGCCGAACATTCAAGACCGCAGGTAGTGCAAAAAGGTGTATGACCAGACGTATCCTCGTCCCAGTAGATGGCTCCGAACAGGTTGCGACGGCCGCGACGTTCGGCATCGAAAACTTCCCCGGCGCGACAGTAGTGCTCTTCCACGTGATCAACCCCAGCGAGTCGGGCTACAGCGCGAAGGCGTCGGTATCGTCTGTGTCCGACGAGTGGTACGAGGAACAACAGGCGGAGGCCCGCGAGCGGTTCGATGAACTGGAGGCCAGCATCGGTGACGGCAACAGTATCGATCGCGTGGTGGAGATGGGCCGTCCGAATGCCACCATCGTCAACTACGCTGAGGACAACGATATCGACCAGATCGTAATGGGGAGCCAGGATCAGTCGGGGGTATCGAGGCTGCTGCTGGACTGTGACCCCGAAGACGTTGTCCGCCGGGCGACCGTTCCAGTGACTGTCGTACGGTGAGCGGTCGGCTGCCGGAGCGGTTTGCGTTCTGTTTGCTGTCCGTCTGCGGAGGTACTGCACCAGCCGAAGCTAGGCGAATTTGTCCGGTATGGTACAGCCGATAGTGTCAGGGATGGCGGATGATGTACACGTCGTAACTCGGGTCTTCGGAGACCGGGGCACCGACGCTTGAGACCGGCGAGGATACCCGACCGGCGTTCTCGCTGCCGATAAAGATGACCGAGGCCTCGACCTCGTGGGCGACCGTGCGGATGGTCCGAATCACGTCAGTCGTAACAGAGCCCATCGAGCTCACGTCTTCGGGAATCTCGTAGCGGAACTCGGCTTCGGGGGCGATATCGGCGACGCGCTCACCGAGTCGTTCAGCGATGGCCTCGGGATCAAAGGGGTCCTCTGGGCCAAGCCAGTTCCGTGAGAGGGCGTACTCCGGCTTGTCGGGCACGACTGTCAGCGCGAGTACGCTCTCACCGGTGAACGACCCAAAATCCGTAGCGCGTTCGAGGGCGGCCGCCGAGAGCGTTGAGCCGTCGAAGGGGACGAGCAGAGTCATGTCCGACGCTTCGGCGGTGGGATGTATAAAACGTGGTTGCCGGTCGGCTATCAGAAAATATTGGCCTGCTGATAGACGCTGATGCCGTCCATAGTTATTTCGTATGGCTTTGTCTCGCGGGAGTGGTTGGCGTTGCGTATCTTCTGAATCTCGACGGCGAGGCGGGTTTCGCGAGTCTCCGACCGGACGTACTGCAGGACGAAGACGGCGTCTGTGAGGTACTCGATGATTCCGTATCTCGACGCGTAGGGGTTGTCCTCGTTGGCCTCGGAGGTGAGCATCGTCGTGACGCCGGCGGCCCTCAGCGACCGGGTGAAGTCAAACACCTCGGTCCGGCGCGTGGAGGGGTTGTCGTACATCATCTCCAGCAGGGTAACCGAGTCCAGAACGAGGCGGTCGGCGTCAAAATCCTCAATAAGTCCTGGTAGTTCTCCGCGGATGTTGTCCAGGCTGTTGGCCATTTCGACGGGATCCAGATCAACGATTGCGAGTTGGTTGTTGTCCTCGTAGGCGTCAAACCCCCAATCGCGGTCGTTAGCCGTATCCATAATCGCGTCGTGGGACTGTTCCAGCGCGATGAACACGCAGTTCTCACCTGACTCAAGTCCGTGGTGGAGAAACTGCAGTCCGAAGGTGGTCTTTCCGGTTCCCGCCGAACCGATAGCGACGATGAGGTGACGGCGTGGGATCCCGCCCTGTATCATCCGGTCCAGCCCCTCAATACCCACGTCGATACGGGGGATGTCGGAGTCGAAATCTTCATCTTCGAACTCGCTGGTAGAAGCGCCGCCACCGCCGCCACCGGAGCTCGCAGATTCGAACGCCGTCGCGAAGTCGTCACCGAAAAGACCACCACCGTCGTCATCGCTGTCGGACCCGTCATCTTCGAACAGACTCCCACCGCTGTCGTCATCGAACGGGCCCCCACCGCTGTCGTCGTCGGATTGGTTCTCGTCGCCCGCATCAGTATCGAGCGAGGGCTCAGACTCGTCGCCTGCGTCGCTCTCGTTGTCGGGTTCGTCGTCAAGTGCTCGTTCGAACCAGTCGTCGTCGCGGTCCTCCGCGTCATCGCTCATTTGCGCGACCACCAGCCACAGACAGCCATGGGTTCATACTGTAGCGGAGACGCATATAATCTTGCCGTCGTGGAGGGTTTATAATCGCAGGGCCGGAACGGACACCAATGACCGTCGGTATCGTCGCACAGCGGGACAACGCCCGGGCGATGGCACTCGCGAGCACGCTGACTGACCGGCTCCATGAGGTCTCGGCGGCGGTTGCCGTCGACGAGACGACCGGAGCGGCGCTGGCGGAGCATGAGGGGTGGAACGCCGCGCCCCCCTCAGCTCGGCCAGTTGGGGAGATGCGCGACTGCGACTTGGTCGTCAGCATCGGTGGTGACGGGACCTTCCTCTATGCCGCCCGCGGCGCTGGCTCGACCCCAATCATGGGCGTCAATCTCGGTGAGGTGGGGTTTCTGAACGCCCTGGCACCGGAGGAGGCCGTCGAGACAGTCGTCGCAGAGGTCGAGCATATCCAGAAGACCGGGAGCGCACGAACCAGAGCGGTGCCGCGACTGCGGGCCAGCGGTGACGGCTGGACGCTCTCGCCCGCGCTCAACGAAGTGGTAATTCAGGGCACCCACCGGGGCAGCGGCGGGGGCGGAGAGTTCGAAATCCGTGTGGACGGGTCGCTGTACACCAGTGGACACGCCGACGGGGTACTGGTGGCGACACCGACCGGCTCGACGGCCTACAATTTGAGCGAGGGCGGGCCGCTCGTCCACCCCGCACTCGGGGGGATACTGATAACCGGGATGGCACAGACCGACGGGATGCCACCCCTGGTCGTCGATGTCGACAGCGACGTGACCGTGTCGCTGTCGGCCGCCGACGAGGGTGTGGTTGTCACCGACGGCCGTATCAGAGAGGCAGTGTCGCCGCCGGAGACGGTGACGGTGACGCGGGCCAACGAGCCAATCCGATTGGCTGGGCCGCCGCTGGATTTTTTCACCGCGCTTCGAAAACTGGGATAGCCCGCAGTAAATATACGGGTCGACAGAAGCCCTGATAGATATTCGCCGGGAGCTGGCGGAGGCGAATTCTATCAATCGTTCTGTCGACCCGTATAGACCGGTTTGGCCCAGAGACGACACGTCGGGACCCGTAGGCTGGTTACTTGCGACCGACGGCGTACAAAATCGGTGCGAGCGCGAGAAGGACGATTCCCACCAGTTTGTACGCGAACGAAGACATGAGCAGGCTTCCAGCGTTCGGTACCATCATCGAGGCGGGTATCAACAGCAGCAACACACCGATTGAGACGGTGTGTGCGCCCAACATTTTCAGCGACCGCGTCGGCAGGATGCCGACGGCACCGAGGACGAACCCAAGCAACAGGACATCACCGATGGTGTAGTTCAGCAGAAAGCTGTCGATGATTTGCAGCGGTGGCGCGAGCATTCCTATGCCTGAATCTGGCTGTGACGCAATCTTTAAAGTTCCGTTACGCGCTTCGCGTAGACAGTCATAGTGGCAGGGTCAGTCCTCTCACAATAATTATATGCCCACACCAGACAGTATAGGCTACTGTGTCAGAGTCTCCTGCGGACGCAACTGTCCTCGTTGTGGATGACGAGACGGAAGTAGCGGATGTCTACGCGTTGCGTCTCCGCAACCAGTACGAGACAGAGACAGCGTACGGCGGTGCGGCCGCACTCGAACGGCTTGACGACGATATCGACGTGGTACTACTCGACCGGCGGATGCCGGACATCGGCGGCGACGAGGTGCTCGAGGAGATACGTGACCGTGACATCTCGACACGAGTTATCATGATAACGGCGGTGGATCCCGACTTCGACATCATCGAGATGGAGTTCGATGACTACCTCTGCAAACCCGTCGAGAAATCGGATCTGGTCGCGGCAATCGAGCAGCAATTGGCCACCCGCCGGTACGACGACCGGCTCGCGGAGTATCTGGAAGTCACGTCGAAACTCACCCTGCTGAAAGGGGAGAAGACAGCCCAGACGCTGAACGGTAACGAGGATGTCGAGTCACTGGAACAGCGGGCCGCTACACTGCAAGCGGAGATGGACGAGGCACTCTTGGAGTTCGAGGATATCGACACCGCATTTCGTAATATCTCACGCCGGCCGAGCTGACCGCTCTGTATGGTGTGTGAACGATTGGCTATTTTCCGTGTGCGATTAGTCGCTCGGCTCGTCTAAGGCTCGCTCATCGAAACACAACAGGGCAGCCTGTTACCTGATACTGTCGGCTGTAACACCAC
>JAQCNK010000354.1 GCA_028275075.1 Haloarcula sp.
GCCGTCGAGTTGCTCCCCCGGAAAGTCGACGTCGCCGGCACGGACCATCCCGTCGAGGAGGCCGGCTTCTACCGGCCGGTCGATATGTCGTTCTACGAGTCGGTCGCCGGCGACGTCAGGAAACGGCTCCACGAG
Organism: Haloarcula sp.; assembly: GCA_028275075.1. Lineage (GTDB taxonomy): Archaea > Halobacteriota > Halobacteria > Halobacteriales > Haloarculaceae > Haloarcula. The sequence continues at coordinate 136 of JAQCNK010000354.1, forward strand.
CGCGCGGGGACGGTTCGGGAGGTGAGCATCGACGAGGCGTATCTCGACGTCACCGACCGGACCGACTGGAACGGGGTCGAGACGTTCGCACGCGACCTGAAAGCCGACATCGCCCGGGCGGTCGGTGTCACCGCGAGCGTGGGTGTTGCGCCGACCATGAGCGCCGCGAAAGTCGCCAGCGACCACGACAAACCCGACGGTCTGGTCGTCGTCGAACCGGGCGAGGTGGCGGCGTTTTTCGACCCGCTCGATGTCGAGGCGGTCCACGGTGTCGGTCCCGTGACGGCACGCGAGTTGCGCGAGCAGGGCATCGAGACGGCGGGCGACCTAGCCGGGGCGGACCCGGCGACCCTCGAAGACCGGTTCGGCGAGCGCGGCCGGCGGATTCACCGCTTTGCCCGCGGCGACGACGACCGCGAGGTGGAGCCTCGTGGCCGCCCGAAGAGCCTCTCCCGGGAGTCGGCGTTCACCGAGGCGACGGCCGACACCGACCAGCAACACGAGCGCCTCGACACTCTCGCCGGGGCGGTCACAGAGCGCGCGGAGCGCCGGGGTGTGCTCTACCGGACAATCGGTATCAAGGTGGTGGAACCGCCGTTCGACGTCAACACCCGCTCGCGGTCGCTCTCCGGTCCCGTCGCGGACGGCGACCTGGTCGCGGATGTCGCCGCGGACCTGCTCGCGGAGTTCGCGGGTGAGCCGGTCCGCAAACTGGGCGTTCGCGTCTCGAATCTCTCGTTTGCCGACGGCGAGCAGCCGTCGCTGGCCGAGTGGACAGACACCGAGGAGCGCTCCGACACCGCACCCGGGAGCAACAATGGTCGACAGGCAGAGACCGAGACTGGCGACAGGCAGCGCTCGCTGTGGGAGTACGACTGATCAGTTCGCCGGGAGCAGGAGACGGATGGTGGTTCCCCCGGCCGTCGTGTCCACCTCGATGTCGCCACCGTCGACAGTCACGAGCGTTCGGACCATCCACAGGCCGGACGACAGTCCAGTTACGACATCTCCGTTCCGCCGTCAGCGGCCGGTTGCTCGTCGCCAGCCGGGGTGTCGCCGGTCGACTCGTCGGCGGTATCCTCGTCGCTCGGGAAGTAACCGGTCGGGCCGAAGTACCGGGTCCAGAGCACGAGCAGCGAGGGCAACACGAACACACTCGCCAGGAACGCGTAGACGATGGTGAGCCCAGTGATGATGCCGAACTGGCGGAGGATGGGCAGGATGGCGAAGGCGAGCGTGCCGAACCCGCCGACAGTCGTCGCCGCACTCCCCAGCAGCGCGCCACCGGTTCCCTCGACGGTGGTGTACATCGCCTGCCAGACGTCACCCTGTCGCCTGAGTTCGAGTTCGTAGCGCGAACTGATGTGGATGCTGTA
>JAQCNK010000356.1 GCA_028275075.1 Haloarcula sp.
CCCGTCGAGCCATCATCTGGCTAGTCGCTCTCAGTGTCCTCACAGCGAGTGGTGCCGTCGTCTACTTCGGGACGCCACACCACGGGCCAGACGCGAGCGTTGCAGCTGTCGAGGCCGACTCGGACGTGACGATAACCGAGCGGGACGGAAGCTACACGCTCGAACCGGTGGGGCAAGCATCGACAGCTGGGCTCGTCTTCTATCCGGGCGCGCGGGTCCACCCGGACGCCTACGTCGCGTCACTCGCACCGCTTGCAAGCGAGGCCGGCGTCACCGTTGTCATCCCGAAGCTGCGGCTGAACCTCGCTGTCCTCGACCGGGGTGCCGCCGGGTCGTACGTCGCAGCGCCGCCAGGTAGCTGGTACGTCGGCGGCCACTCGCTGGGTGGAGCGATGGGCTGTCGCTACGCCGCCCGAAACCCCGGCGCGGTCGAGGGCGTGGTGCTGTACGCCTCATACTGCGACAAAAATATCTCCGGGACCGGACTCGACGTGTTGAGTGTCACGGGCAGCGCGGACACGGTACTCGACCGCGATAGCTACGAGACAAACCGGGACAATCTCCCAGCCGACACCACGCTCCGGGAACTGCCGCTGAACCACACCCAGTTCGGGAGCTACCGGGGCCAGCGCGGCGACAAGCCGAGTACGCTCAGCTACGCCACCGCCCACGACCGGTTGGCCAACGTCACGGTCGCGTGGTTCCGGGCCCGGGCCGGGACAGCATGAGTGGGGCCGGATAGCCGCAGCGACACTCCCCGCACGCTGCAGATCGCCTCTCCGAGCGAGAAGTAGCGAAAATCCGCACGGACCGGCTACTCCAGGGCGTCTAGCCGGAACTCGAAGGCCGCCACCGGCAGCTCTAGGTCGTGTTCGACAAGTACCGTCGGATGCACCTCGCCGATGACACCGACTGTCTCGCCGTCAAGCACGATATCGGCAGCGCGTCCGTCGATGAACGTCGGGTGGTCCGTTGCAGGTGTCTTTAGCGCTTTGCCGAACGCCTCGGCGATGGCCTGGAGGCGGGCTTTCGCGTCCTCGTAGGACGCATCTGTGCGCGCGAGTGCGCCGGCAACGGTGCGGTGTTCGGTGACACCGGTGTTCTGAGAGTCATCCAGCCCGGCGGCGAGTCCGATTTCGGCGAGGTCCTGCGGGTACCGTCGGTGGGTGTTGTTCTCCAGAACCATCATGAGCGACGGAAGCGCCCACGTCCGGAGGATAGTGTAGTCCTCGCTGTAGGGCTCCTGGATCGTGACCGGGTCCGCGAGGCCGACAAGCGAGTCGGTGGCGTCCGTCGCGTCACCTGGCTCCGGGATATTCATCCGCTCGAAATTCTCTGTCTCGTTGATCATGTGGAAGTTCAGCAGGTCCTCAAAGCCAAGGCCAACGAGAGTATCACGGGCGGCGTCCTCCAGCACCGAGCGCTCGTGACGGCCACCAACAGTCGAGACATCCGGATACGTCGGTTCGAGGCTGTTGAACCCGAGCGCGCGGCCGATGTCGTCGACGATGTCGAGCGGATGGATAACATCGACGCGGTAGGGCGGAATCTCCACATCGAAGACAGTCCCCTCGTCGACAGTCCGTTCAGTTGCGGTGAGTCCAGCGCGTTCGGCGTAGTCGATGACATCGCGTGGATGGAGGTCCACACCGAGCAGGCTCTCGATGCGGTCGAGTGACACTGTCTTCGTTCGGGTCTCGAAGTCGGGGCGCTCCAGTGTCTTGCCGGCGTACTCACCAGCGGCGTCGTCGGCATACTCGACGTTGACACGCTCAATCGTCCCGCCGCGGGCCTCCAGCGCGTAGCAGATAATCGAACACATGTGGTCGATTGTCCACTGGTCGGTCCCGGTCAGTTCGATAAACAGGTCCCGCGAGTCCTCGGCGACTTCAGTCCGGCGACCGTTGATCACCGGCGGGAACGAGAACAGCCCAATGGCGTCGTAGATAGCGGGGACGCGATCGAAGTCGGCGACGAGGTCGCCGTATTGCTGGCCGGTGTCGTGGTACTGGATGACCTCGCTGGGTGTCATCTCAGCCTCGGACTCCAGCGGGACGAACGTCGCCTCCTCGGGGTCAGCGCTCGCGTAAGTGATCGCATTGCCGCCGACAGGTTCGACGGTGGCGTCGCCGACCAGCTCGTCTTGTGGCTCTTCGCTGATTTCTGTCGGGTCCTGCCCGCCGGTAAGGTCCAGACTGCTCGACTGGTCGTCGGTCGGGCGGAGATCGGTCCCTTTCAGCATCGTCAGATCGTGGACCCCGATAGCGCCCTTCGCGCGCTTGCGCCCCATCGTCGCGTGGAGCTTCTCCTGGAGTTGAATCAGCGATTCGAGCGCGCCTTCGCTCATGTCGAGTCCACGGACGACGGCACCGGTGACGTACGGTCGCTCCGGTGGCTGATCCTCCACGTGGATAGTCCACTCAGCACTGTTGGCGTTCGGGACGTAGACGCCTCGGTCGTCGCCATAGTGGTAGCGCAACGAGCGGGCGACCCCCTCGACGGAGAGACGGTCCAGCCGATCCGGCGCGAACTCCAACTGGAACGCATCGTCCTCGGTCCACCCCTCAAACTCCAGCCCGAGGTCGAACAAGTCCGATTTGAGTTCATCGTCCGTTTTATCCTCGTGACCGGTCAGATACCGAAGCTCGTCGGGGTCAACGTCGACAACAGGCATATCAGTGAAGCACCTCCGTAGTCCGCAACAGCTCTAAATCACACAGCGTCCCGTGGACGTCGCGGATATCCTCGAAGCCGTACATCAACATGAGCAGCCGTTCGAGCGAGAGTCCCCAGGCCATCACGTCACACTCCACGCCCAGCGGCGAGAGTACCTCCGCACGGAAGATACCCGAGTTCCCAACTTCGACGACCTCACCGGTTTCGGGATGTGTACCGAACAGTTCGAAACTGGGCTCAGTGTACGGGTTGTAGTGGGGTTTGAACTCCAGGTCGGTGATACCGAACTGCTCGTAGAACTCCGTGAACGTCCCCATCAGATCACGCACCGAGAGATCCTCGGCCATAACCCACCCTTCTATCTGGAAGAACTCCAGCAAGTGCGTCGGATCGAGCGTGTCGTTCCGGTAGACTTTCTCGACGCTGAAAAAGCGTTGTGGGGGGTCCAGTTCCCCGACCTCGTGGCCTGAGAGATATCGCATCGACAGCGACGTGGTGTGGCCCCGCAGATCTAGCCCGTCAGCCACGCTCTCTTCCCACGGCGAGTGATACCCCTCGCCGTCGGGGCCCACACCTTCGAGATGGGCCGAGCGGACTCGCTCGACGAGGTCGTCGGGCAGGTCCCCGATCTCGTCCGGGCGTTCGAGCGCAAACTGGTCCCAGTGGGTGCGTGCGGGGTGGTCCTGGGGCATGAACAGGCAGTCGTTGATCCAGAACTGCGCGTCGACGTGAGGGCCTTCCATCTCCTGGAACCCCATTCCCACGAGGGTATCTTTGACTCTGTTGGCGGTCTGTCGGAGGATGTGTTCCGTGCCGTGGCTCACGTCTTCGGCGTCGGCTTCGACGTTGTACTCGGTGAACTCGACGTCTTCCCACTCGCCGCTTGTCAGCAGCTCTGCGGTGAGCTGATCGACGGTCTCGGCTGCCGCAACGCCTGCGTCGATGGCAGCCACGCCCTCGTCAGTCAGCTGCACCGAGCGGGCGGTCTCCTCGCGGACCTCGATGAGTCCACGCCGTTCGAGCTGTGAGAGCGCGTCGGCGTCGGCCTCCCCGATGCGGTCGTCTGCAACCGCTTCGAGCGCGTACATCTCGGCATCGGAGCCGGTCACAGCCTCGGGGTCGGCGGTGATCTCCCCGCTGTCGATCTCGCCGTATCCCTTGCGGGCGTAGTTCGACAACGCGATGTCGACCGCCGCGCCCTCCAGTCCGGCAGCGCCGATGACCTGGCCCATCGCGACCGGCTCCTCGTCGGCGCCCGCTTCGAGTGCGGCCTCGTAGAGGTCCTGTTCTGGGAGGCTCTCGAAGACGTACTGGGTGCCTTCGTCGGTGAGCGTGTAGTGTTCGAGCGTCTCCTCGGTGACGGTCAGTAAACCGTCGTCTTCGAGTTCGAACGCGGCTCGCGTGGCCGTCTCGGGTTTGAGGCCAGCCGTTGTGGCCGCCTCGTCGATTCGCCTGGGGTCGTCTGTGTCGGCGGCCTTGAGGACGGCCACCTGTGCCTGTGGTCGCTTCAT
>JAQCNK010000066.1 GCA_028275075.1 Haloarcula sp.
GTCGAGGCCACGGTCCACGTCGGCGACCTGTACTCGCTTGCACGTGCGGGCGGCATCCGAGTAGTGCGGCCACCGCGGACGCCGGCCGCGGACGGCATCGGGGGGACGGGAGCGCCATGAGACGACGGCAGGTAACTGTCGTTGTCGCCGTGCTGGGGGTGATCCTGCTGGGGACGACGGCTGCGTTCGGAAGCACCACAACGGCGGCTGACAGCGCGCTGGCCGGGAGCGGTGCCGAGGTGGACGCCCGAACGACATCGGTCGCCGATAGCACCGGTGAGCCGTCATCAGTGAACGAGACAGCGGCGTCGGACCGTCGGTCGAGACACCGGTCGCCAAACATCTCAAGTCGGCTTCACCAGCGAATCGAAGCGACCGACGGGAGCAGCGCTGTGCAGACCGACTCTGTAGACGACACGTTCACTGTCATCATCGAGGCTGAGCCGGGAGCAGCCGACGCCGCCGTGGACCGGGCCGGTGGGAGCGTCCGGGCCCGCAGTGGCAGGCTCGTCGAGGCAGAGTTGTCGGCCGCGGCTATCGAACAGGTGGGGGCCGCGCCGGGCGTCGAGTACATCCGGGAACCGATCCGTCCGTCAACGACGGCGGTCCAGAGTGAGGGTGTGGAACCGATCAACGCCACATGGGCCCACGAGCGCGGGTTCACCGGGGAGAACGTCACGGTTGCCGTCGTCGACTCGGAGGAGTTCGACCTTACCAACTCCGAGATCAGCGACCAAGTGGGTGACTACCGCGACTTCACTGGCCAGGGAATCGGGAACGAGACCACGGGAGCCCACGGCACCAGAGTCACAGAGATCGTCGCCGACACCGCGCCAAACGCGACGCTGGTCCCGCTCCGTGTGGGCAATCTCCTCCATTGGTACAATGCGGTCGACCATATCCGTCAAAACACCACCGCCGACGTGGTTGTGATGTCGCTGTCCTGGTTCGGTGTCGGCCCGCTGGACGGTACCAGCCAGATGAATCAGGATATATCGCAGCTCAGAGACAACGGGACACTCTGGGTCAACTCCGCGGGCAACTACGCGGATAGCCAACACTGGAACGGGACGTGGAACGACCCCGACGGAGACGATTTCATGGAGTTCGATGGAGGTGACGAGAACCTGACGCTCACCGGTGGGAGTCAGGCTGACATCTGGCTGAACTGGGACGACTGGGCGGAGAAAAACGACGACTACGATCTCCACGTGTACAACGACTCAGGGGGGCGGATCGGCAACTCGACGGACGTACAGAACGGGTCAAATGCAAACCCCGGTGAGCACTACGCCGACGAGGACCTCCCGTCGACGATCCACCTCCGCATAGAACGCATCAATGCGACGGGTGCGGCGGACTTCGACATCTGGTTCCTCGACGGGGGCTACACGCCCGAAAATTGGACAGCCGAGCGGTCGGTGGCGAATCCTGGGGTCGGCCCGAACGTGACAGCCACGGGCGCAGTCGATTACGACACTCTCTCACTGCAGCGTTTCTCCTCGCGTGGTCCGACGATAGACGGGCGGATCAAACCAGACCTGACAGCGCCCGACGGCGTCTCGACGAGCACGTACAACACATTCACCGGGACATCCGCGGCCGCACCACACGCTGGCGGGGTGGCCGCACTGGTACTCGGTGCCGACGAAAGCCGGGGGCCAGATGCGCTCGAACAGCGGCTGTTGGAGACGGCGACCCCGCTCAACGGAACAGAGCCCGAGAACGGCTACGGCTACGGGCTCGTCGACGCCGAGAGCGCGATCACCTTGAAGACGGCAGTCGCCACGCCCAACCAGACGACCCTCGACTTCGGGTATCCCGGGCTATCCGAGACGGCGACGCGGACAGTCAGCATCACTAACGACGGCGAACAACCGCTAAACCTGAGCGATATCGCCATCGAGGGCGAGAACGCGGCCGACTACACCGTGGCCAGCGGCGGCGGGCAACACGTGGTCGAGCCAAGCGCAAGCCACAACGTCACCGTCTCGCTGGACAGCGACCAGCGGGGGGACAGAAACGCGACGCTCACGCTGACACACAACGGGACTGATGGGCCCACAGCCGTCGCTCTCACGGGGCTGATAGCCGCACCCGATATCCGGGTGACCCCGAGTGGACCGGTCGCAGTCGGCTCGGTACCCCTCCGTAACGGAACCGCGAACGCCTCGGTCGGCGTCGAGAACAACGGTACGGCACCGCTGAACGTCACTAGCGCGTCACTTACCAACGTCGCTGTCACGGGGTCGAACACGCTGAGCCTCTCGCCGACCGGGCCGATAGTCCTGCAACCAAACGAGGCGGCGACGGTCAACCTGACGGCATCGGTGAGCAACGTCTCTGATCTGAACGCGACCATCGAACTCGCACACAACGTCTCTGACAGCGCGACCGTCACGCGCGAGGCTACCGCGACGGGTGTCGATACGACCGACCCATCGATAGCGAACGTGAGTCTGAACAGAACCCGCGGTATCCGTCCGGAGACACCCCTCTCTGTCACCGCTAACGTCTCCGACGACGGCGGGTCGGGCATCGCGCGTGTCAGTGCCGCCAACACAACACTCAGTAACGGGTCAGGAGGGTGGACAGGAGTGATCACTGCGGGCTCGGCGCTGGGGTCGCAGTCGGCCACGGTGACAGCGGTCGATACCGCCGGCAACCCGACGACGGCGACAGTGACATACCGGGTCGGTCGGAACGCAACCCTCCAACCCGTCAACGGAACCACAACGTACCGGGCGACGACGGACGACACAACGATCCCAGCGGTGCGTATCGACGCGGACAGCAACGTCGGTGACAACAACGTCACCGTCGGAACGGCGGCCAACAACCCGACAGCTGATGGGCTACCGAACGGCACCGCAGTCAGATACCCACAGGTCGAGACGACACTCCCGAACGACAATGTGACGAACGCGACGGTGGTGGCCGCTATCCAGAACGAGACGTTCACGGACCGGTACGTCCCGCCCGAGACGGTGCGGTTCTGGGCACACAACGGGACGGCGTGGAACCGGACAGAAGGGACGCTTCGGAGCCGCGCGGACGGCACGTCGAAGTACGCGATCAACACGACCCACTTCTCGGCGTTCGCCGTCGCGGGTAGTATAGAGGACACATCCCCGACCATCGAGTCGGTCGCGCCGGCTAGCGGAAGCACGGTGTCCGCTACCGAACCGACGATTGAGGTGCAGTACACCGACGACTTCTCCGGTATCGATGTCGACGCAGTGTCGCTGTCGGTCAACGGAACAGCGGTGACGGACAATCTCACTCGAACCACCTCGTCGATATCGTACACGCCGACGCTCTCGGTGGGGCGCCACACCGTGACGGTCAACGTCACCGACGCCGCCGGGAACGTCAGGAACCGGAGTTGGTCGTTCACCGTTGCGGAACAGACGACACCCGGCGGTGGCGGTGGCGGCGGCGGCGGTGGCGGCGGCGGTGGCGGCGGTGACGAACCACGAACACCGGCTGCCGGGGCAGATACGAGCGTTACGGTCGATGGCGAGGTCCTGCAAACGGTCGAGTTTTCCGAGGGCGCCGACCGCCTGTCCAGCGTCACCGTCACCGAACTGACCGAGTCGCCGGCGTCCGAGCCGGCAGCGACGTCCTTCGTCACGGGCGCTGATATCAGTGGGGCCGGCAGTGAGAAGAGCGCGACCGGCTCAGTGCGGCTGACGCTACGACAGTCCCGCCTCGATGCGCTCGGTGTCGGTACCGAACAGCTGACCCTCTATCGGTTAAACGGGGCCACCGGGCAGTGGGACGCCCTCACCACGACAGTTCGCACACAGGGTGACAGCGTCACCGTCGAGGGGGAGTCCGTCGGTACCGCTGTTTATGCGGTCTTTAGCGCAGCAGCAGCCGATGAGGGGTCGACGGGGTCGGATGACCCCTCGTCGGAAAGCCAGAGCGAAGCGGCGAGGACGGCCGCCGGCGAGAGCGGTGGGACGGTCGATGACGGGACGGCGACTGGCGGGAGCGGTCCCGGATTCACCGCCGGACTGTCGCTAGTGGCGCTGCTCGTCGTGGCAGTACTCGCACGACGAAACAGCTGAACTGCTCGCCCATACGGAGAATCAGAACTTCTCGAGCAGTCCGGCGTAGAAGCCGTCGCCGTCCTCGGCTAGCTTCTCGACGATGAGTTCCGGGGTCGAGCGGGCCAGTTCCCCTTTCACTGGCGACCGGTTGACGCGAAGCTCGCCATCGACGAGCCCCTCGGCCTGGATCCCGTCGACTGGGAGGTCGGCCTCGGCGGCCTCTAGAACGTCCTCGGCGAGGTGAGAGACGAAGACGCCCGCAGCCTCCTGCTCGCTGAGCGACTCCAGAATGCCGGCGATGATGGTCGCTGCGGCGCCGGGTTCGGTGATCGATTCGAGTTCGTCGACGAGGACGAGGACGGGCCGGTCGGCGCTCACCTCGGTGACTAGCTCGCCGAAATCCTTGAGCGTGGTCTCGAAGGCGCCCGCGTCCAAGGTCCCCTGGGTCTTGGCGTGGTAGTGGAGTTCGGCGATACGGCCGACGCGGGCCGACTCGGCGGGAACGGGCAGACCCATATGCGCGAGTGTGACGACGAGCCCGACCAAGTCAAGCGTCGAGGTCTTGCCCCCGCTGTTGACCCCCGAGAGGACCGTGACGCCGTCGACATGATAGGTGACTGGTTCGACGGCCTCGAACGGGATATCGAGCAGCGGTGACCGGCCGCCGTCGATAGTAAAGCCTGGTTCGTCGGTGAGCTTGGGCATCGTACAGTCGAAGTCATCGGCAAAGCGGGCGACTGCCAGTTCCGCGTCGAGTTCGAGCGCGGCGTCGACGAGTTCCTCGGCGGCGGGCCGCATCGTGGCGAGTTCGTCGGCGATGGCCCGCTTTCGCTGTGTCGCCCGGCGGTCCCGCGTGGCGGTCAACTCCTCACGCAGCCGGGAGACCACCCGCTCCTCGTGTTCGACTGGGTAGGTTGGCTCGTCTGGGAACGCACGGCGGGCCATCGCCTCGGTATCGCGCAGATCGAGCGCGTCGATGAGATGGTTCCGCGCTCGGTCGACCGCGGCGGCGTACTCGTCGGCCAGTTCCCGGTCGAGCAGCGAGTCCACGCCCGCCCCGCGTTCGACCAGCGAAAGCAGGTCGGTTCCCTCGATAGTGACGTCGCGCTCCTCGATAGCGCCGCGGAGGTGGTCGTTGGCGACGCTCTCGGCGGTGGCCACGGCCGCGTCGAGGTCGTCGACTGCCGTCGAGAGCCGGTCGAGTTCCTCGTCGCCCCGGACCGACCCGTCCGAATCGAGCTGGTCGAGGGCAGATTCGAGCGCGTCGAGGTCACAGGGGGCATCCAGCGCTGCCACACGGTGGACGGCAGCGGCGGCTCGCACCGCGTCGTGGTTCCGTGCGAAAAACGTGAGGATGCGCTCCGGGACGACTGAGGCCGGTTCCTCTAACGCCGCCGGATCGATCCGCACGTCACCCTCGACGTCGACACCGGCGAAAGCCTCGTCCAGAACGACGACCGTCGCGTACGAGCGGGCGAGTTCAGCGAGCTGTCGGGCGTCGTCGACGAGTTCGACGCTCACCTCCGGAATCGCGGCCTGAGCAGCGGAGTACGTCTCGGCGTCACCGGTCGCCAGACAGCGGTCCCGGACCCGCACGTCGCCGGGTTCGGTGAGCGGTTCGACGCCGGACAGTGCCTCGCGGACCGCAGCGGTTGGCTCACGCGCGAGCGCTCGCTCCGTGACGCTCCGTACCTCGTCGATGCGACTCACTACACCGCTTGGATACAGCGTCTCAAGTCGTTTCGCGCCGTAGTCGGTGACAGTGCGCTCCTGCAGCAAGGAAAGCGCCGTCTCGTAGAGCCCGCGGGCCCGCGACGTGGCGGCGAAGCCGCCGGGGTCGTCGTGCTCGGCCCGAATCGCGCCGCGAGCGATGTGTGCGGCCCGTCCCTCGCTGATACCCGGTGCCCGTGAAATCGCGGCCACGTCGCCGTCGCTGAGGGCCCGCTCTGGGTCGTCGAGTTCGCGCAACGCCTCAGCCGTCTTCGCCCCGACGCCCGGTACCGATTCCAGCTCCATCTGTCGGCACTTTCGCCCCCGACGAGAAAAAACCTCCCGTGGTTCGCAGACACACCGTTCAACCGCACTGACGGCCTGGATGCCGGTTCCAACCGACGGAGGGAACAGTCCGTAGTACCGGGAACACCGCCAGCGAACGCGAAGGCGTTTTTGCCGTCGACCCAGTATCGGGCTGTATGTCCGGTGTCGCCGAGACCGTCGCTACTGTTCGCGAAGACCTCGCCGCCCGTGACGGCGTCCTGATCGCCTTCTCGGGTGGCGTCGATTCCAGCGTCGTGGCGGCGCTGGCTCACGACGCCCTCGGTGACGCCGCCGTCGCCTGTACGGCCAAGTCGGAGACGCTCCCGGCCGCCGAACTCGACGACGCGGTGCGGGTCGCAGAGGAGATCGGCATCCGCCACGAGCTCGTTGAGTTTTCCGAACTCGACAGTGCCGAGTTCGTCGAAAACGACGACCAGCGGTGCTACCACTGTCGCTCGATGCGTCTGGGTGCGATGTACGACCGCGCCCGCGAACTCGACATCGACGTGGTGTGTGACGGCACCAACGCGTCCGACACCGGCGAGGGGCATCGGCCAGGCCTGCGCGCCGTCGAGGAACTCGACGCCTACTCGCCGCTGCTGGAACACGGCATCGAGAAAGCCCAAGTCCGGGAAATCGCCCGCGAGTACGGGCTCTCGGTAGCCGACAAGCCCTCGATGGCCTGTCTCTCCTCGCGAATCCCCACGGGACTGGACGTGACCGAGGAGCGCCTCTCCCGCGTCGAAAAGGCCGAGCGACTGCTTCGAACGTGGGGTTTCGAGCAGTTCCGGGTGCGTGACCACGACGGGCTGGCGCGTATCGAAGTGGGTGACGACGAACTCGACGCGGCACTGGACCCAGACTTCGTCCGTGCGGCACGGGACCACATTGGGGACTGTGGCTTCGATCACGTCACTCTCGATTTACACGGCTATCGGACCGGTAGCGTAAGCCCCGAAGACGAGACTGACGAGGACATCGTGGCGGACGTGTTCGACCAGGAGTACCCGAACGCGGAGTAGTTCACTCACGCCACGGCGTGGCGCCGAACCGAACCAACTCGGGACTGTCGTCGATCCGGACCTCGGTGACCGAGCAGT
>JAQCNK010000330.1 GCA_028275075.1 Haloarcula sp.
TGTCCGAGCGGGCGGCGGCGACGAATTCACACGACGGTATCGGGGATCTCAACCCGAACGTCTCGGCTCGTGGAGACATGGCCCTCGACGGAGAGCGTTACAGCCTTCGTTTCGTTGACCGTCGCCGAAGTCCCGATGTCCAGCGTCGCCGAAACAGTGTCGCCGGCTGCCACTGTACGTTCGATAACGTGTGACTCGTCGTCGTCAGCGATCCGCTCTGTCGGCCAGTAGGCGGCCGCGAGGAACCGCCCGTCAGTCTCGGAGACGTTGGTCACGCTGAGTTCGACGGTCATCGGTTCTCCCTGCGAGACTGTTTCAGGGGCCGTCAGGCCGTTCAGTTCGTATCGTGGGCCCGGTTCCGAGAGCACCGTCGAAGCGTCGTCCCCGAGCGTCCAGCGTTCACCGCTGTCTTCCGACCGGATGCGGGGAGTCGACGCGGAGAGCGGTGACGGGAGATCGAACCCGATCACCGGCCACTCCCGGTCGGCGACCGAACGTGTTCTCCCACCCGTCGTCGACAGATCGGCTTCCCATGTCTGTCTGCTGGCCTCGAAGACGTACTCGGCGTCCAGTTGGGCGTTTTTGCCCTCGACGCTGGCGACAACGTACTGACGCCCGTCTCCGCCAGTACACCGCCGGATCCGAGGAACGACTCGTATCTGACCGCCTTGCGAACGACGATTGCCGAGACTGTATCGGTGTTGGCTTCGGGTTGCCCGGTCGACCCGGGTCCGGTGGCTGGTTCGTCAGTGGTGTCGTTTCCGGCTGGCAGCATCGACTCCCCAGGGGTCTCGGTGAGACATCCAGCGACCCAACCGATACCGGTGGCGAGCGTCGCCAGCAACTGTCGTCGGTCCATACCCTACCGTTTGATCGGTTGAGAAAAGTGTTTTCAGGTTGGTAAAACCGCTATTTGACCCTCCTCACCTGGCTCCGAAAACACCTAACACCTTGCACGTACAGGCAGAGGTATGGTCACGTCGAGCGCCCCAGGCAAGGTGTACCTGTTCGGGGAGCATGCAGTTGTCTATGGTGAACCGGCGGTCCCGTGTGCCATCGAGCGTCGGGCACGCGTCAGGGCCGAAGAGATAGATGACGGGCTGGTCGTCCACGCTGCGGATCTCAAACTCGACGGCTTCACCGTCGAGTATGTCGGCGACGACACCGCTCACCCGGATGTCGACGCAGAGAACTCCCTCGTGGAGGCGGCGACGGGCTATGTCAACGAGGCAGTCGCCCAGGTACGCGAGGCCGCCGAGGCCCCCGATACCGGGTTCGAGATATGGATCGAGAGCGACATCCCTCTGGGTGCGGGACTGGGATCGTCGGCCGCCGTTGCCTGTGCGGCCATCGACGCCGGCTGTCGCGAGTTGGGCGTCGACCTCCCGGCCGAGGAGATAGCCGACCGAGCCTACCAGGTTGAGGCTGCGGTCCAAGACGGCGAAGCCTCCCGCGCCGACACGTTCTGTTCGGCGATGGGCGGTGCGGTTCGCGTTGAGGGCGACGACTGCCGTCGGGTCGAGGGGGTCGGGAACCTCCCGTTCGTCATCGGGTATGACGGCGGGGCCGGGGACACCGGGAAGCTCGTCGCCAGTGTGCGGGAGCTGCGGGACGAATACGGCTTTGCGGCCGACACCGTCGAAACTATCGGGAACATTGTCCGCGAAGGAGAGGCAGTGCTCGGTAGTGGTGATACCGAGACGCTCGGTGAGCTGATGGATTTCAATCACGGTTTGCTCGCAGGGCTGGGTGTCTCCTCGCGCTCGCTTGATACGATGGTGTGGGCGGCCCGCGATGCGGGCGCGAGGGGTGCAAAGCTGACCGGTGCCGGCGGCGGGGGGTGTATCGTCGCACTCGATGAGACGGATGCCACCCTGACAGCCCTGCATTACACCCCCGGCTGTGACGAGGCGTTCCGGGCAGCGCTTGACACCGAGGGGGTCCGACCGGCGTGACCATCGTCCTGAAGCTCGGCGGCAGTGTCGTTACCGAAAAAGAGGCTCCCGAAACTGTCGACGACGCGGCCCTTAGTCAGGCCGCTGACGACATTGCCGAGACCGACGAGGCGGTCGTGGTCGTCCACGGCGGCGGTAGTTTCGGCCACCACCACGCTGCCGAGTACGGTGTGAGTACGACAGCGGGCACCACCAACCCAGCCGGCGTCTCCGCCATCCACGGCGCGATGAAACGGCTGAACGATGCCGTCGTCACAGCGTTGACCGAGAAGGGCGTCGCCGCCGTTCCGGTCCATCCGTTCTCCGCCGCGAGCCGCGACGCTGACGGGACCCTCGACCTCCCGACCAACCAGGTCCGAACCCTGCTCGCGGAGGGGTTCGTTCCGGTGCTTCACGGCGACGTGGTAGCCCACCGCAGCGAGGGCGCCACAGTGCTCAGCGGCGACGAACTCGTCGTCGAACTCGCCCCGGCGGTCGAGGCCGACCGCGTCGGCGTCTGCTCGACGGTCCCCGGCGTCCTCGACGACGATGGGACGGTGATCGACCGGATAACGGCCTTCGACGAAGTGGCGTCGGCGTTGGGCGGCAGCGATGCGACTGATGTCTCCGGTGGAATGGTGGGGAAAGTCAAGGCGCTCCTCTCGCTTGCCTCGACGGCTTCGGTCTTTGGTCCCGAGGCTCTTTCAGCCTTTCTCGCCGGGGATACCCCTGGGACCACCGTCGACGGTGGCAAGACAAAGTAATCCTGTCGTAACATATTTGAACGCAGTTAGCATTTGTCTTGCCATGTCCGCAACTGGATTGAGCGAAGTCTACCGATACGGTGTCCGGCTTGTCGGCTACCTGATCGCCGTCACGCTCGTCGGTGGTGTATTCGTCGCTGGTGGGGCTGCTCTCGGCGGGTCCATCCTCCTGAGTGCCGTCGGTTCCGGCGGTGTTGCGGCGGTGGCCAGCGGGAAGATCGTGGCGGCCGTTGCGCTCGTTTCAATCGGCCTGTTGCTCTTTCTGGCGGGTATCGTCGGATTACTGCACAAACTCATCGCCGACGCGGCGATGACGGGCGTTGTCAAAGGCCACGCCACGTGGATGAATACCTCCGAGGCCCCTGCTGATCAGGGGAGCGACGCTGACCAGGCCCCAGACGTCTCAGATGCCGACGAGACGGACGCTGGGACTGCGGTCCCAGGAGTTGCCGACGACGACACGGTGGCGGACTCGTCTTCGGAGCCGGCTAGCGATGCCCAGGCCATCAGTAAGGAACAAGACGCGCCGACAGACGGACCCGTCGAAGCCGACTCCGAGGTCGAGGCAGACTCGCCACCCGACGACGACAGCGTAGCTGAGACGGACCCGAACGCGACGGTCGATGACTCTGTTCCGGGAGAACGTAGCGACGATACCACGACGCAAACACCCGAACCCGACGCAGAGCCGGTGTCAAGACGACCCGAAGAGTGGTCGCCGCCGGACAAATCGGAGTTTCAGTCCGCCGACTCGGCCACCAGCAGTCCGACAGGGAACGCCGAGTCTGGCGGCGAGAGTTCGGAGTGGGAGCCCCCCGAAAGCGAGGGGGAGTCAACGGATGGTCCCCGGACCGCCGATGAACTTTTCAGCGAGGAAACCGATAGCGACGAGGCAACGATCCGAGACATCGCGGACCTACTCTCAGAGGAGCAGGTTGACGCTGATGAGTCGGGTGAACCGAGCGAGCACCGCGATACCGGCAATAGACCGGACGATGAGAGCCAATTCGATACCAACACAGACAGCGATCCGCTGTCGGACGCTCTGGACGATTCGTAGCCGGGGTCGAACCCACACCGTTTTAAGAACTCACGTTGTAGCCTGTAGTAACCGAGCGCACGGCCGCCCGCGACGGGTCGGCGGCCGGCAGACGACGGGAACAGTCGTCGGGATGTGAGTCCTCTGCGACGGATATCGAGGCTACGGGCGTACCCGGCTGGCCTCGCCATCCACAGGAACCGAGACGCCGTTTCAGCCGCTACCGTCGTTGCCAGCCCCGACCGCGTGCTCGCGGACGGCTCCTACTCGGAGCTACAACCATGGAAGTCGAAATTGCAACAATTGGCGGATACGAGGCTGTGGGCCGACAGATGACGGCCGTCCGAGCGGGCGAAGACGTCGTCATCTTCGATATGGGTCTTAACCTCTCGAAGGTACTGATTCACGATAACGTTGAGACCGAGCGGATGCACTCGCTGGACCTGATCGATATGGGTGCCATCCCGGACGACCGCGTGATGTCCGAACTCGAAGGCGACGTAAAGGCGATTGTGCCGACCCACGGTCACCTGGACCACATCGGTGCGATCTCGAAGCTCGCACACCGGTACGACGCCCCCATCGTCGCGACCCCCTT
>JAQCNK010000332.1 GCA_028275075.1 Haloarcula sp.
CGTCCGAGATGTGTTTACCGACGCCGGGTTCGGGATCGCGACGGAGTTCTCCCCGTCCGAGATGCTCAATGAAAAAGTCGACGCCGGTCGCGACCCGTACCACGTGCTCGGGGCGTGCAACCCCGCAGTAGCCGACCGGGCACTCGACGCTTCGGAGAAGCGAATGGGAGGCCTGTTCCCGTGTAACGTCGTCATCTGGGAGAAAGAGCCAGGGGTCCAGCACGTCTACCACGTCAGCATCATGCGTATCGCTCGCCTCGTGGGGATGGCACCGGACGACGAGGCAATGGCGGATATTATCGCTGACACCGGCGAACTGGTCGAGGAGGCTTTCGAGGGCCTGTAACGATGGGTCACCACACCTTCGACGCCGACCGCGCCGCTACCCTCGAAGACCCCGAGCAGCGTTACAGCGTCCTCTCGGCCGAAGAACTTCGTTGGGCGCTCGACTGTGCCCCGACAGACACCGTGGTTGATCTCGGCAGCGGCACCGGGTTCTACACTGACGACGTCGCAGTCGACGCTAGTGACGTGTACGCAGTCGACCTGCAGGAAGCGATGCACGAGTTCTATCGCGAGAAGGGGCTCCCGGCGAACGTCGAGGTCGTGACCGCGCCGATAGATGATATGCCCTTCGACACCAACAGCGCCGATAGGGCGTTCTCGACGATGACGTACCACGAGTTCGCGTCCGAAGCGGCCGTCACGGAGATTCGACGGGTCATCCGGCCCGGCGGCCGGCTTGTCGTCGCTGACTGGGCAGCCAAGGGTGAGGGTGAGCGAGGTCCACCACTGGCAGAGCGCTATTCGCTCGATGAGGCTGTCGCGACGCTTAATCAGGGTGGCTTCGATGTCGAGTTCGAGGCCGCGCGGTCCGAGACCTACCTAATCGTAGCGACCCGCGGGTAAGGTTAAACGGGGCGCGTCCGATATGACCTGACTGATCCACAGCGGTGACACGCCGTAAAACTTATTTTACTGTGTAAAGAACTCTTTACTGTAAAACACTCTTTACGACAAGAGTGTTTGACAACTCAGACCATGACAACCACACAACATACGCACGACTCGAACGCGTGGGCCGGCACCGGAGTCCTGTTCGGTATCGGAGCAACCGCTCTCGGCGTATTTTCCGCGTCCCGACCGCTCGTCGGTGTCGCGGTGTACGCCGTGGCCGTGGCAGGTGCTCTCTTGCTCTGGCGCACTACAGGTGGAAGCGAGAGATCAAAGACGGCGGAGTTCAGAACGGCCACTCCCGGCGACAAGACGCTCTGGGCGCTTGGAATGGCCTCTGCGGTAGGGTTTCCCACGCTGGTGGCCGCTGACGGATTGGGATATTTCACCTGGTCGGGTCTCACTGCGGGTATCGCGTTTGCCGTGGCTGGCCTCTATACCGTCTTCGGTGCCTTCTCACTGTGGGAGCTATATCGTGCGAGACACCAATGAGCCGGTTGCTTGAGCGCCCGTCGCAGATCCGGCGTACTATCGGCGGCCTGGCAGTCATCGGCGGAATCGTTCTCGCCGGGTTCACCGTGCTTGAGTTGCCGCTGATCGGTGTTGGCGCCTACGTCGTCGCTGTCGCTGTGGCCGTTATCATCCAGTACCGAACGGACATGCCAGTGTTCGACGAACGCGACGAGAAAATTTCCCAAGAGGCTGCGCAGTGGACACTCACGCTGTTAGGGTGGGGTTCCGCAGGCGTGTTTCCGGCCCTGACAGTCGCGTGGGGGCTTGGCCGTTTCGAATGGCAATCCTGGAGCGCGGCCATCGCTCTGTTCGTCGCCGTGGTGTACCTGATATACGGTGGATTTCTTCTCGCACTTGGCCGACGGAGCTGATCGAAATGGACAACTCACTCAACCAGTACCGCGAAGAGTTCGGGATTAGCCAGCGGAGACTCGCTGAACAACTGGAGGTCACCCGACAGACGATCAACGCCATTGAGCGCGACCGATACGATCCGTCGGTCGAACTGGTGTTCAAACTCGCGGCGTTTTTCGAGTGTGCTGTGGAAGACCTCTTTCATCCCGATGTCGACCTCAACGTGACCGTCTCGGACGACATCGACTGATGTCGCCGGCAACCACACCAGGGTATATGTATTTCAGCCGGGCTCCCTCGGTAACCCCACATATTTCAGTTGTATACGCGGGTACAACCAGCCATCCAAAACAGTCAAGCAACCACCAGCCGACCAGAACCTATGGACACGCAAGCACTCAGAACACCCCACAGAAACAGCGGGCCGGCTAGCCACGCTGCAAGCGACGGGGGCCAAAATGAGTGAGCAACAGCACAACTGGAGTCGGAAGTCACTCGATGAGCTCGTCGAGTACTACGCCGACCATATTCATCCCGAATTTCTCGTTGCGTCCACCCACATAGATCAGCCCTACCCCACCGCAAAGTGGCTCCGCGAACACGGTTACTCCGGCATCCGATACACACTCCGAGAGCACCACGGCCAGACCTTCACCGAGTTTATCCGCGAAGATGTTGGCGAGGATGTGTTACAGATCGATACCGGAGAGTCAGAATCATCGCAACGCCGCTTCGATATCGAACACGAGGCGACAGCAGCGGCCGTCGACGCGTATTTTACCCGCCGAGAAAACCGCGAACTGCTGGCCGAATCAACGCTTGCGTCCCGCCGCTCTCGGTTCAGAACGTGGGTGAACTCCTATCGGCACCATCACGGCACGGATGCGCTCCTCGCGCACGCCGACGAGACCGGCAAGAAAGCCGCCGAGCGACGCCGGTCCCGTGAGGTCCTTGATGATATCGCAGACACCCTCGGGAGCGATCAATCGCGCCTCACCTTCGTTGCCGATGTCCGACC
>JAQCNK010000006.1 GCA_028275075.1 Haloarcula sp.
TACCGACAAAAGAGACTGAAGACAGAGAGGTCAGGGAAATGCGCGCCCGTCGCCGTCGTCGCCAGCTCCGCCGGGGCTGACGCGGCTCCCGGCAGGACGTAACCGGCTGCTCGCCCGACGCTGGAACCGCCGGTTCGGCCAATCCATCACAACAAAAGTATACAGCTGTCAATACCGGCGGTTATGGGTCTGGAGAGCGTAGCGGCCGTAGATGGAGGGCGACAACGCTGACCCGTGGAGTGCCACGGAAAAGGATGTTCGCGATGCGCTCGCAACCGCCGGGAGAACGGCAACGGTCGCCACCGTCGCCGATGTCGAAGGGTCGGCCTACCGCCGCCCGGGCGCGAAGATGCTCGTGACCGGCGAGCGAGTCGATACAGGAGCCGTTACCGCGGGCTGCCTCGAACCATCAGTGGTCGATATATGTGACAGTGTCCACACCACTGGGCGGTCTCGAACCGAACGCTTCGACCTTACCGATTCAGACGATGCGTGGGGACTGGGACTCGGTTGTAACGGCGTAATAGACCTGCTGGTTGAGCCACGCGACAGGAGCTGGGACGCCGTCCTCGAAGCGTCCGCGAGCGGGCCGCCAGTGGCCGTCGTGACAGTTGTCGATGCTGGCCCCGAGACCGCGGTGGGTGACCGGGTTATCGTTGACGACGCGGGCGTGCAGACGGTTCCGGATCGCGGGCCTGTCCCGATATCGCTTCTCGACCGGGCTGAAGACACCGTCGACCGAATCGTCGGTACCGGACGGACGACGACGGCTTCAGTCGGTGACGCAACCCTGCTGGCCGACGGACTGGCCCCGATTCCGGAGTTGCTGCTGTTCGGCAGTCAGAACGACCTCGGTCCGATGGTGGCACTCGGCAGTCAGGCCGGCTTTCGCGTCACGATCCACGCACAACGGGCTGGCATCGACGAGTCCACCGTCCCCGATGCGAACACTGTCCGGATCGGCCACCCGTCGACGGTCGCCGAGGGCACCGGTGAACACACCTACGCAGTTGTGATGTCGCACAACCTCGTTGACGATAGACTCGCCGTCGAAACACTGCTCAATGAGACGAACGTGCCTTACGTGGGCGTGATGGGCCCCCGCGAGCGGTTCGACCGCCTCCGTGAGGATCTTGCGCTTACCGCCGAGCAGCTGGAGCGGGTCGCGGCCCCGGTCGGACTGGATCTCGGCGGTGGTACCCCGACCGACATTGCTCTCAGCACCGTCAGCGAAGTTGTCGCAGTCCACAACGGTCGGGATGGTGGCCGGCTCCGAGACAGGAGCGGCCCGATTCATCCGACAGAACCGAATCGGTAGCTGGGGATGGGCTAGCCAGCAACCGGTCGAGAGCGAGCCCGACACTACGGGGGTGTGTAAACCGAACGAACTATCGGAGGATTTGGCACCAGTACCACATTACACGTTTCGAAATAAGAGTTATTTTTGGCTGGATATTTACCTGAACCGAAGATCTAACTTACAGATACCTATTCAGCGGTTGTAGATATAGCAATGAGCTCCAAGAAGGTCACTGTCGATCTGACGGTCAACGGGGAGCCACATTCCGTCTCCGTCGAGCCCCGGGAACTGCTCTCCCAGACGCTCCGCGAGCGACTGGGATACACGAGCCTCAACATCGGGTGCGAGTCGACGCTCTGTGGTGCCTGTACCGTCCACACAGACGGCAAAGCGGTGAAATCATGTACTCGGCTGACTGTCCAGGCCGACGGCGCGGACGTCCGGACGGCCAGCAGCCTCGCCGACGATGGCGTCCTCAGCGACCTCCAGACCGCCTTCACCGAGGAACACGCCCTCCAGTGTGGCTACTGCACGCCGGGAATTATGATGGCCGTCGACGAGTATCTCGAGGACAATCCCGACCCATCTCGCGAGGAGATACGGACCGAGGCTCTTCAGGGGAACCTCTGTCGCTGTACCGGCTACGAGAACATTGTCGACGCCATCGAGGTCGCGTCGGACGCACTGGAGGACTGACCCGTGACGACCGACCCATCGGAACCTGGCATCGGTAGTGAGGTCGAACGTCGGGAGGACAGGCGGGTTCTGCTCGGCCAGTCGAAGAGCACCGACGACATCGAGCTATCGGATCCGCTGTTTGTCCAGTTTATCCGCAGTGAGAAGGCCCATGCGCGGTTTTCTATCGACGCCGCCGAGGCACGCGCGATGGACGCTGTCGTCGCCGTCCACACGGCCGACGAGATAGCACAGAGTGAGACGCCGACACCGGGTCGGTTCCCGCTGTTTTCGGCGCCCATGCCGGATCTTGGGTATCCCGACGAGGCCATCTGGCAGCGGTGCATCGCGACGGAGAAGGCCCGCTACCACGGGGAGATTCTGGGGATGGTCGTGGCCGAAACTCGCCGAAGCGCACGGGACGCCCTCGACGCGGTTCGCGTCGATTACGA
>JAQCNK010000009.1 GCA_028275075.1 Haloarcula sp.
AAATCCACTATACGAGATTACTACCAATGGGAAATAAAAAAGAAGACATCAAGGACGGGATGTACGGAGACGAGGTCCGCGAGAAGCTAGAGGAGTTCGCGGAGAAGGGGTGGGAAGCTATCCCGGAAGAGGAACACGACGAGTGGTTCTCCCGGTTCAAGTTCTGGGGGGTGTTCCATCACCGTGGCGGCCAAGAGTCGTACTTCATGATGCGGTTGACGAACTGCGGCGGTGTCCTCGAGCCTGAGCAGCTCCGGACTATCGGTGAGGTGGCACGGGACTACGCCAAAGGGCCCGCAGAGAACCCCGAGTTCGGTAACGGCTGGATCGACTTCACGACCCGCCAGTCAATCCAGATGCACTGGCTCAAACTGGAAGACATCCCCGAGATCTGGGAAAAACTCGAGGCCGTCGGTGTCTCCTCCCGGTCGGCCGGTGGGGACACGATGCGAAACATCTCGGGCTGTCCGGTCGCGGGCAAGGCTGAGGAGTATATCGAGTCCCGCCCTATTCTGGACGAGATTCAGGAGACCATCCGTGGGGACGACGACCTCTGTAATATGCCCCGGAAATTCAATATCTCGGTGTCGGGCTGTAAGCAGGGGTGTGCGCAGGATGCCATCAACGATATCGGCCTTGAGCCGGCCCATAACTTCATTGGCGGTGAGGAAGTCAAAGGGTTCAACGTCCGTGTCGGCGGCGGCCTGGGCGGTCGCGAACCGCGGAATGCACGCCCGCTAAACCTGTTCATCAAGCCCGAGCACGCTGTCGAGACGGTTCGTGAGTTCGTCGAGTATTACCACGAGAACGGCAACCGGACGAACCGCTCGAAAAATCGCGCGCGCTTCTTCGTCGATGAGCACGGTGTCGAGAAGATACGCGAGGACTTAGACGAGCGACTCGACTTCGAGTTCGAGACCGCTGGGACAGACTTCCGCGGCGAGTACACCTACAACGCCGGCAAGAGCACTGAGTACGGCGCCCACGACCACGTCGGCGTCTACGACCAGAAAGACGACAAGAACTACGTCGGCCTCTCGGTGCCCGTCGGCCGCTTGCCCGCGGAAGACGCCGTCAAGCTTGCTGATCTGGCCGAGGCCTACGGCTCTGGCGCAGTCCGTATCACCCGGCGACAGAACCCCCTCATTATGGACGTGCCGGACGGGAACCTGGCGAATCTGCTGAACGAGCCGCTGCTCGATACATACTCGCCGGAACCGAACCCGTTCACGCAAGGTGCGGTTGCCTGTACCGGGACGGAGTTCTGTTCGCTGGCGCTCACTGAGACGAAAGCCCGGATGGCCCGTATGATTCGCTGGCTGGGCGACAACGTGGATATGCCAAGCGATGTCGACCGAATCAAGATGCACTACTCGGGCTGTACGGCCGACTGCGGCCAGGCTATGACCGGCGATATCGGGCTACAGGGGATGCGCGCCCGCAAGGACGGAGAGATGGTCGAAGCGCTCGATGTCGGCGTCGGCGGCGGCATGGGCGAGGAAGCGGAGTTCACCGAGTGGGTCCGACAGCGCGTCCCCGCCGACGAGGTGCCCGGCATGATTCGCAACATCGTCGAGGCCTACGCGGCGCTACGCTCGGAGGGGCAAACGTTCAGCGACTGGGTCGCCGCCACCGGCCACGAGACGCTGGTCGAACTCGCCGAACCCGAAGAAGTCGAGGGGTATGCGGACCCCTGCCTCAACGACGCCAAACAGTCGTGGTACCCGTTCGAAGACGGGGAGAGCCCCGCGCCCACGGACGCAAGCGGTGAACCGCTCTCCGCGGACGACTGATCATGACCGAACACGACAGTGACTCCGAGACAGGGCACGAGCGGCCGGCGGTCCAAGACGTGTCCTACGACGTTGCACCGGAACTGCTAGAGTGAGATGGCTGTCGGCTCCCAGTCTCCTGTTGGGCCGGTGGGCCTGCAGTACCGGGGCATTGCGACGCGACACACTGTGTTTGGATCTTGTGTATACGGATCGACAGAACGATTGATAGAATTCGTCTCCGCCGGACCCCGGCGAATATCTATCAGGGCTTCTGTCGACCCGTATAGTTATAGCCAGGAAAGCTCGCAGTAATTTCACAAAATCACCTTTCGGCAGTACTAAGCGGGTATTTTATGCCGTTCACTACAGTACAACGAAATATGCTAACAGACGACTACGGGCGGGAGGTGTCACAGGTGCGGGTCTCCCTGACCGACCGGTGTAACTTTGACTGTGTCTACTGTCACAACGAGGGGCTCGGGGACACCCGCGGGCCGATGGCGGCCCGGGACCACGAGATGGACACCGACGACGTTGTCCGGTTTCTGGAAGTCGCCCGTGAGTTCGATGTTGAAGCGGTGAAATTCACTGGTGGAGAGCCGATGTTGCGCGGTGACCTAGCGGAGATAATCCGGCGGACGCCCGACGCCATGGAGGTGTCCATGACGACCAACGGGACGTTCCTCCCCGGCCGCGCGGAAGGGCTGGTCGAGGCGGGTCTCGACCGGGTGAACGTCTCCCAGGACGCAATCGATCAGGAGAGTTTCGCCGAGATAACCAAGAGCGGCGCGTACGAGCAGGTCATCGAGGGGGTCGAAGCGGCGCTGTCGGCCGGGCTGGACCCGGTGAAGCTGAACATGGTCGTCTTCGAGCCGACGGCGGGGTACGTCCCGGAGATGGTCGACCATGTCGCCGCAAACGACGGTCTCCGACTCCAGCTAATCGAGTACATGCCCGAACTCGTCGGCCGCCCGGAGTGGGGTATCGACATCCAGCGGGTCCACGACTGGCTGGCCGAACAGGCCGACCGCATCGAGACTCGCGAGATGCACGACCGAAAGCGCTACTGGATCAGCGCGGACGACGGCGACGGGGAGGGGATGGTCGAAATCGTCGACCCCGTCGAGAACACCGACTTCTGTGACAACTGTCATCGCGTGCGTGTGACCCATGACGGCAAGCTGAAAGGGTGTCTGAACCGCACCGACGACCTCCGGCCGATGGGCGAGATGACGAAAGCCGAAATCCGCGAGACGTTCCGTGAAACCGTCGCGAACCGCGTCCCCTACTACGGCGAGTATATGATCGAGGAGGACGGCGAATGGGTCCTCAACGAGGCGTATATCGACCGAGAGCCGGCCACGGAGTCGACGATGCTGGCCGGAGACGACGACTGACTACGGATCAGTCTCGGTCGGAGCGCCCAGACCGCACTCGTCGAGGGCCTCAATAAGACGCCGGACGCCGTCTTTCTCCACTCTGTCGGCCGCGACGACGACATCGACCCGCTCGGTCCCCAGCGGGACGAACGCCTGTCCGACCGCCTCCGCGGTCGTCTGCAGGCCCACGCCGACATCGGCACGGCCGTCGGCCACGCGCCGTGCAGGGCTCTCAAGTCCGGCGGTCTCGACGGCGGCGACAGCGTCACTGACGGCGGCCACCGACTCGTCTCGCTCCGTCGCGAGCCGGGCCAGCGCGTCGCGGTAGCTCGCTCCCAGCCCCCACTGATCGTCCAGCGTGGCGACGGCAACATCGCCGACGAGGTCGGCCAGCCCGTCGACGGCGACGGCGTCGCCGACGACGAGCCCCCACTCGCGCTCCCAGCCACCGACGACGGTGCCCGCCGACGGCGTCTCGACGCTGTCGGTCACGACCGCCACGTCGGCGATGCCGCGTCGGAGCGAGCGCGCGCCGGCGACCGCGCCGTGGGTGAGATAGCGCGCGCCGGGCAGGTCATCAAGCACCGTCGAGAGGGTCGGGTCGCCCTCGCCAACGCCGAGGACCGCAGGCGGGTGGCTGTCGGGCGAGAACAGGTCGACGGTGACCGTCTGGCCCTCGTCGAGATAGGTCACGTCCGCCGGGCAGTCGACGATGCCGTCGGCATCGAGCAGCGTCGTCGTGGCACCGCTCCCCTTGTCGACTGGGTACGCGACTGTCCGGCCGTCCCCGGCCGCAACCAACCCGACCGGCATGAGCCGGCGTCGTCCTTCGGTGTAGCGCTCGCCGACGGCCATCTCCGCCTCGATTGTCGCGGTGGCGGGCCGTGACCGCCCGGCGGCGTCCCGGAGGGACGGCGCGATGAACGTCCGGAAGATAGTCAGCGCCGAGACGGGGTACCCCGGGAGTCCCACGTACGGCGTCCCCGCAAGCCGACCGACGATAGTCGGTTTGCCGGGCTTGACCGCGACGCCGTGCAGGAGTCGCTCGCCCGTCTCTTCGAGCACCCGATAGATGACATCCATCGTGCTCGCGCTGGTCGACCCCGAGGAGAGCACCAAGTCACACTCCTCGGCCGCGTCCCGCAAGACACGTTCCATCGCCGCCTTGTCGTCGCCGACGCGGTCGTACTGTCGTGGCTCCCCGCCGGCCGCGGCGACACCGGCCGCGACGGCCCCGCTGTTGACGTCGTATATCTGTCCCGCCTCGTGGTCGAGCGGATCGCCGGGCGGGACGAGTTCGTCCCCCGTCGAGACGATGCCGACCGTCGGAGCGGGGACGACCGGGACGGACTCGACGCCGAGCGCCGACAGCAGACCGACCTCCCGGGGGCTGATACGCGTCCCGGGGCCGAGCACGCGCGTCCCCGCGGCGACGTCCCGCCCCGCCGCCATGACGTGCTGGCCCGGAGTCACGGCCGTCCGGACCTCGACGGCGTCCTCGCGTTCGGTGGTTCGTTCGACCATGACGACGGCGTCGGCCCCCGGTGGGAGGACCGCGCCGGTCGAGACCTCGACGGCAGTCTCCGGGTCGACGGTGACGTCCGGTCGCTCACCGGCGTGGACCGCGCCGGCAAGCGAGAGCACCGCGGGGTCGACCTCGCCGGCCCCGGCCGTGTCGCTCGCACGGACGGCGTAGCCGTCCATCGCCGCCCGGTCGAACCCGGGAACGTCGAGTGTCGCCTCGACCCGGTCGGCGAGCACGCGGCCGTGGGCGGCCGCGAGCGGGACGTGCTCGGTCCCGCCGCCGATATCGAGCGCCGCGATGACCGATTCGAGTTCCGCCGGCGACGCCAGGTCGCGGAACTCGCGGCGGTCGCTCATGGCGACCACCCCCAGTGTTCGACCGCCACTTCTGTCCCGGCTTCGATGCCTTCCCGCGCTTCCGGGACGACGACCCAGCCGTCGGCGAGGGCCACGCTCGACAGCACGCTAGCACCGCCGGCCCGAACCGGCACCGCCTCGGGTGGGTCGTCAGTCGTGTCAAGCCGGACCCTGGCGAAGGTCCGCACACCGGGTTCGCTCGGGAGCTTCCGCGCCAGCGTCGCCAGCGTCGTCGGGTGGGGGTCTGGCGACATGTGCCCCAGCCGCGCGACGAGCGGGCGCAGGAACTGCACGGCGTTGACGAGACAGGAGACGGGGTACCCCGGGAGCAACAGGATCGGGGTCGAGTCGACCATCCCCATTGCGACCGGATAGCCGGGTTTGACCGCAACGCCGTGGACCAGCACCGACCCGATCTCCGACACGACATCGGGCACGATATCGCGTTCACCGACCGACGAGCCGCCGGTCGTCACGATCGCGTCTGCGTCACGCCCGCGTTCGATAGCCGCCCTGATGGCGGCGGCGTCGTCGGTGACGACGTCGCGGTAACGTGGCTCCCCACCCCACCGGCGAACGTACCGGGAGATCGTGAGGCCGTTGGTCTCGACAGTTTCCCCGCGGCCGGGGTCGTCCCGGACTAGTTCCTCGCCGGTCGGGACGACCTCGACCGTCGGCCGGTCGTACACCGTGACGGTGTCGCGGCCGACGGCGCGCAGGAGGCCCAGATCGGCGGGCTGGAGCCGGTGGCCACGGTCGAACAGGTGCTGGTCGGCGGCCACGTCCTCGCCAGTCGGCCTGACGTTCTCGCCTTCGGCGACCGCCTCGCGGACGGAGATGTCCGCGTCAGTTCGCTCGACGTGTTCGATCATGACGACAGCGTTGGCACCGTCGGGCAGGGCGCTCCCGGTGTGGACACGCTCGGCGGCACCTGGCCCAACCTCATCGGCCGGGCGGAGCCGCGTCGGCGAGCGGTCACTCGCCCCGACAGTGTCGCTCGCGCGGACGGCGTAGCCGTCCATCGCCGCCCGCGGCTCGTTGGGCACGGCCCGGGTCGCGGTGACCGGCTCGGCCAGGACCCGTGAGTCGGCTTCAGCGAGCGGTACAGACACCGTGCGCTCAAGCGGGTCCACAGCCGAAAGCAGCGTCTCGCGAGCCGTTTCCAACCGCGTTCGCTGGTCGAATCCCCGAGTCGTTCGGTCGTTGGTCATTCGACGGTCGCCCCGTAGTCATGCTGTCGGCTGTACGTTCGTACAGATATTTGCCGCCCCGGGGTGACAAATTCATTCAGTTTGGTACAGCCGGCAGTATCAGTCGCGTCGAGATCCATCGGCAGCGACGGCCGGCATCCTGGTCGTGGTACTCGGGCGGTGCTGCGGGGCGTACTACGGTGACACATGTTCGTCTGGGACGGTTCGACGTGGAAACTAAAGACACTTGGCTCGGCTGCTGACCTGATACGGTCAGTTGTAAGCCATTGCTGGGATTTGCCGGCCCCGTCCCGGCAAATCACCGGTAAATCGTTACAACCGACCGTATGAGTACCGGCGGAGCGGCGCTTATTACCGGGGGGACCGTGGCGTTCGAATGGAAGGTCGCCACAGTGCACGACAGAGCTAGCCGGGCCGTCGAACCAGTCGTCCTCGCCGGCGGCGAAAGCACACGGTTCGAGAACGGTGAGAAGGCGTTCGCGCGGGTGGGCGGTGAGCCAATGCTGGGGCGGGTCCTCGCGACCGTTGCCGCGACAACCGACAGGACGCCGCTCGTCGCCGTCCGTGACGACCGCCAACGGCGGGCTATCAGCGCACGGGTCGCCGAGTCGGTCCCGTTCGAACTGTCGTTCGTCACCGACGACCCCGCGTTTGGCGGGCCGCTTGCTGGGGCGGTCGCCGCCTGCGAGGCGTCCGAGGCAAACTGGCTGTTCCTCACAGGCTGTGACATGCCATTGCTGGACCGCGAGGTCGTTTCGTGGGTTCTCAGCCACTGTGACGGGAGGGTTGCCGACGCTATCGTCCCCGAGACCGATGGCGGCATCGAACCGCTGCATGCGTGTTATCGACCCGAGGCGGTCGCGGCAGCGGCCGAACAGGTCAGTCCCAACGCCGGGCTCCGGGCGCTGCTTGATGCGATGGCACCGGTCACGGTCGTCGACGCGGCGGCCTGTCCGGCCGACCTCACGCGCTCGGCCCGGAACGTCAACACGGTGGCGGAGCTAGAGCGGGTCAGAGCCAACGGTGACGCGACGGACGGCATGAAATGATACGTCGCCCGCGTCCCAGAAGCGCCTAAGCTAAATACTCAGTATCAGACGAAATCCTCTGCCTGCGTATCGGCCTCGACATCGGTATCAACAGCGATACCCTGGATGAGTTCGACCAAGTCGCCAAGTTCGGGGAACGTGTAGACGGTCATGCCGAGTTCGCCACCCTCGACGGTGATCTGGGAGTCGGTAACGAAGACGAGTTCGGAGTCGGGCCAGCCGCCCATTGTCTCGATAATTTCGGCACCCGTTCCCACCTCGAAGTTCGGCGTCCCCATGTCGATGGTCGTGTCCAGGACGTTTGCCCAGCCGTCGATGAACCCCGAAGTCATGATGTTGCCGATCTCCTGCATCGCAGACTGTTCCATAGCGGAGAACCCCGCGCCATCGCTGGCCTCCCCCATACCACCCATCATCGCGCTCGCCAGCCGCTTGCTGTCTGCCGGATCGAGCATGAACAGAACGTAGCCGTATGGCGGTTCGGTCAGCTCAACGTAGATACCGACCTGCTGTTGATCGCCGATGTGTGTGGTGACGTCGCCGATGTCGAGAAAGTTGATCTGGGACGTGTGGACTCCGGCTGACAGCCCCGTGAGCTGCCCGAGGTGATCGGCGACGGTCCCCGATCCCTCCTTGGCCATCTGGTTGAACAGATCGAGTTTTCGCACGTCGACTTGCAGGCTCATACCACACCGAACGAGCCAATTGGCTTAACGTCACCGTCGCCACTATCGTAGTTGAAAACGGAGAACACGCCCGACGCGGCAGTGCAGCCGCGTCGTGGCATCGCCCAAGGGCAGTGCAGCCGCGTCGTGGCATCGCCCAAGGGCAGTGCAGCCGCGTCGTGGCAGCGCCCAGCGGCAGTGCAGCGGTGTGGGTTACTCGCCGGTGTCGTCGACCGGGAACTGTTCGTGCTCGCGGACCGTGTTCAGCACGACCGAGGTGGATGCAGTGCGGATATCAGGGTCGGTCAGCAGTTCCTTGATATGCGCGTTCATCTCTTCTGTGTCGCGGAACTTCCCGACGGCGACGATGTCGTGGCTTCCGGTCACCTCGTACACCGCGACCATGTTTTCGAGGTCGCGGAGGCGCTCCGTGATCGGCTTGAGCCCACTGCCATCGACCGACAGCTGGAAGACGGCAGTTACGTCGTACCCCAGTGCCTTGTAGTCGACGCGAGCGGTGTACTCCTCGATGACGCCGGTATCGACCAGCTGATCCATCCGCCGCGACACCGTTGTCGCGGCGACGCCGGTTTCGGCGGCGACATCGCGGGCACTCGCCCGGCCGTCGCGGAGTAGGGCGTTCACCACCTGTCTGTCGATATCGTCGACCATCGCCCGCCGCTCAGACGGCCTCGGGACCGGTCTTGCCTGTTCGGACCTGGCAGGCGTCGTCGACCGGGAGGACGAAGATCTTGCCGTCGCCCTTCTCGCCCGTGTGGGCGCCGTCGGCGATCGCTTCGACCACGTCGTCGGCCGGGATATCGGAGACGACTGTCTCGACCTTGACCTTCTGGTGGAGGTCGACGACGTACTCCTCGCCGCGCCACTGTCCCTTCTTTGCGGGCTGGGAGCCCCGTCCGGAGACGTTTGTCACCGTCAGCGAGGGCGCGCCGACTTCCGCGAGCGCCTGTTTCACGTCGCCGAGCTTGTCGGGACGGATCATTGCCATTATCATCTTGAGTTCAGTTTCGTCAGTCATCTTTGGAACCTCGAGTCGCTTCGATGTCTTCACTCATGATACCACCGTCTGCCACAACGCCCTCGCCCGAGCCGAACTCGGGGTAGGTCTCGACGCCGTGTTCGCTGACATCCAGCCCTTCCTGCTCGTGTTCCGGCGTGACGCGAGCTTCACCGATAGCTTTCAGTGCGACCCAGACGACGGCAGTCGCAGTCAGCGTCCAGCCGCCGATGACGAACACGCCAAACGCCTGTGCAATAAATGCACTACCGATGCTGACACCCTCTGGCAGGGAAATTGCCACGAACGGGTACAGCAGCGTGCCGATGATGCCCGCGCTCCCGTGAACCGGGAAGACAGCACAGACATCGTCGATGTTGAGCTTGCTCTCGACGAGCTTGAAGACGATGGGGAGCTGTGCGCCGGAGATGATACCGACGATCAGTGCGCCCCACCACGTCGTGGTGTGGGGGATCGCCGTGATACCGACCAGGCCGGCAAGCAGGCCGTTGGCGACGAAGAGGGTGTCGACCTTCCCGGTCTGCCCCCAGGCGACACCGCCCGCGGCGATGGCACCCATCGCCATGGCCAGGGTCGTCGTTATCGCGACCTGACCGAGCTGGCTTGCGTTAAACCCACTCGAACCGTAGATGGCCGAGGTACCCACGTTGAAGCCGTACCAGCCAAAGGCCAGTATGAGCGTGCCGAGCACGGCAAAGGTCATCGAGTGGCCGGGAATGACGTTCGCGGAACCGTCCTCGTTGAACCGACCCATGCGTGGGCCGAGAACGGCTGCGGCCGCAAGGCCGGCGATACCGCCCATGCCGTGGACGATCATGCCGCCCGCGAAGTCAGTGAAGGCGACGCCGGTAACCATCTCGACAAGACCAGTCGCGTCCGGGGCGACCGACCACGTAAAGGAGATGACAACCGGGTAAATCACCGCGGCCAGCAGGATGGTGTAGGTGACGTACGCACGGAGCTTCGCGCGACCGGCCACCGCCCCGGAGACGATGGTGGCACCGGTCATGGCGAAGACGGCACCGTACAGGAAGTCAATGAACCCGAGACCGCTCGCCGTGCCGCCCCAGGCGAACGACCCGCCGCCGAGGAGCGACGCCAGGCCGGTCCCGACAAGGAAGAACACCACCACACCAATCGACCAGGTGAGGAGGTTCTTCGTGAGTTGGTTCGCGACGTTCTTCGAGCGCACCTGCCCCGCCTCGAGCATGGCGAAGCCGGCGTGCATGAAGAAGATCAGGAACGATACGAGCAGTATCCACGTGTAGTTTAGCGCTTCCGCGCTGGCTTGGAGTAGTACCATGATGTGTGTATGAGTTTGCGTTTATTGCGTTTGAACGTCCAACTTTATCGGCGCGAGTGCCAACTTCGTCAAATCGTTCACGGGAGAATCACTGGCAAGACCACTATATAAAATCTTGGTTTATGGAACCTCAGATTTGGGGGTTAGGAGTGTATGATTGTCCAGATTACCACATGATATTATGCATATAAGGTTGTTCTCCGTCAAGAAACGGGGTATATGTTCGCTCTAGATTTGGACGTTCGTAAACTGCTATTTCCCCGCAACTGGCGTATATCGGGTCCGGGCGCTTGCGCGCACTGCTCAAGCCAGTCGTTGCGCTGTTTCGGGCACACGCTGGCCGCGAGAACGGTCGTTATCGGGTGGATATACCACAATTAGCGGGTCGCAGGCGGACAGACGCCGGCAGCGGTTGCGATTCGTTCGCCAGGCCCCGTGTAAAAGTTTACAAACGACAGGTCACAGCCGGTCGGCAATGTCCTCGGCAAAGTACGTGAGGATGAGGTCGGCCCCGGCCCGTTTGATCGAGAGTAGCGATTCGTAGGCGACATCTTCGAGCTGGAGCCACCCCTTGTCGGCGGCGGCATGCAGCATCGCGTACTCCCCGGAAACGTTGTAGGCCGCGACCGGGTGATCGTGGTCCTCGCGAACCTGGGCGACGATGTCTAGGTACGGGAGAGCGGGTTTGACCATCAGCACGTCCGCACCCTGAGACACGTCAAGGTCGACTTCGCGGCGGGCCTCGCGTCCGTTGGCGGGGTCCATTTGGTAGTGGCGCCGGTCGCCGAAGGCGGGCGCGCCGTCGGCGGCGTCGCGGAACGGACCGTAGAAGGCCGATTCGAACTTCGCCGCGTAGCTCATGATCGGGACATCCGTGTGGCCGTCGGCGTCGAGGGCCTCCCGGATAGCGCCGACCATCCCATCGATCATCCCCGACGGTGCGACCATGTCCGCTCCCGCGTGGGCGTGACTCACGGCGATGTTGCCCAGCAGATCGAGCGTTTCGTCGTTGCGCACGGTGAGATTCGGGTCGTGTTTAGCGTCCGCTTCCAGCAGGCCGCAGTGGCCGTGGCTCGTGTACTCACAGAGACAGACATCGGTGATGACGTAGGCGTCGGTCGCGTCGGTGATCCGTCGGACGGCCTCCTGGACGACGCCGTCAGCGGCCCAGGCCCGCGAGCCCTGCTCGTCTTTCGATTCGGGAATCCCGAATATCATGACGGCCTCAACTCCGGTTTCGAGCACTTCCGCAACGCGATCGACGGCCTGGTCGGTCGGGACGCGGTCATGGCCCGGCATCGTCTGAATCGGGACCCGCTCATCGGTCGTCGCGTCCACGAACACCGGAGCGATCAGATCCGACGCCGACAGTTCCGTCTCCCGAACCAGGGGTCGCACACCGTCGGTACGGAGACGGCGTGGGCGACGTGTCATATCCATATGCGGGTGTGTGGCCCTAGGGGGCATGAACCCACCGCTCGTCGCGCCACCAAACATGTATATATCCAGACTGGTAATCCAGTGGTCGGATGGACGAAAAAACAGAGCAGCTCCGGGACATCTTCATGGACGTCTCCGAGGAGGGGTCGGTGACGGAGTCACAGGCGGCCGGGCGCGGGTCGCTGACCGACTCCGACGAGGCGGCGGTCGAGGAGGGGCTGGGCCAGACTGTCGCGCGGATGCGGGACCGATACGAGTTCCGGACGGGGCTAGACGACGCGGCGCTGGTCACGCTGGTCCGGGAGTTTTACGCCGGCCGCGAGGACGACGAGTTGGCCGACGATATCGGCGTCGACGAATCGGCCGTCGTCGAGGCCCGGCTCGACCTGCACCTCCTGCGGGAGTCCGACGATGACGCGGAGTTCGATGTGGCCACGTTCCGCCGGCGGGTTATCGGCGACGACCCGACCGGCGAGGAACTGGCCGCGGCTTTCGAGATCGACGCCGAGACTGCGAGGTACTATCGCCACGTCGTCGAGGCCCAGGCCGCCGCCCGCGGTGTGAGCCACCGCTTTACCAGCGGTTTCGAGGACGCGCTGGCCGAAGCGGGCCTCGCGACGCAACACACGTCGGCGGTGCGTGAGACGGGGCTGGACGAAGCGACCGAAGATATCGACTCGTTGGATTCGGACGCCGACGTGTCGATGTGAGACGAGCGAAGGTTTTTGTCCGAACCCGAGGCCACCCGGATCTATGGCCGACCATACCTTCCGCGAACTGGAGACAGCGGCCTACTGCCCGCGAAAGCTCTACTACCGTCGCCGGGACAGCCCGCCGGACGTGCCCGCCGAGATCGAGCAGATACGCCGGCTGGCGTGTGAGTACGACCGGCTGATGACCGAGGACGCGGCGCTGCTGTCAGCGCCGATCGAGCCCGACCCCGCGACAGTCCGCGAGCGGTTGCGAGCAGCCCGGGACCGACTCGGGATGTGGGACGCACTGGTGACCCCTGCCGAGACAGACGTCTACCTGTCGGGGAAAGACGCTCGCGGTATCGCACACAAGCTCGTCGAGACTGACACCGGAGCGGTTCCCTCGCTGGTCTTTGCGGGGAAACCACCCGCGCAGGGCGTCTGGGAGCCCCAGTCAGTCAGGCTGGTCGCCGCCGCGAAAGCGCTCTCCTGGGAGCGCGAGCGACCGGTCGAGCAGACGTTCGTCGAGTACCCGGCCTACGGCGTCATCCGAGAAGTCGAGGTGACGGCGAGGCGATGCGGGCAGTACCGGCGAGCGCTACGAATCGCCGAGAGTATCGACGGGCCGCCGGCCAGAACGGATAACGACGCAAAGTGCGAGCCCTGTGAGTACCGTGAGCAGTGCGGCGTCAGGACGCGGTCGCTGCGGTCGTTGCTCTAGTGCTCCGCGAGCCACGCCTCGACGGCGTCGGCGTTTGCGCCGCGACGGATGATATCGCCCGCCGCCACGTCGACCACGGTCGAGCCCGTGCCGCCGTCAGTCTCACCCGCGTCCAGCACGCCGGTGACGGTGGCCGAGATAGCGTCTAGCTCTCCGACAGTCGTGGCGCTTGGATTGCCAGAGATGTTCGCACTGGTCGCTGTCAGTGGCGCGACTCGCTCCAGCAGGGCGAGCGCAACGGGGTGGTCGGGGATACGGATGCCAACCTTCGGTTTCCCGCTAGTCAGCGCATCTGGGAGCAGCTCCCAGCGGTCGACGACAACTGTCACCGGCCCGGGAAGGAACTCCCGCATGAACCGCTCCTCGCGTTCGCTTGGACAGGTGTAGTCGAGCGCGCTGTCCACGTCCGGGACCGCCATCGACAGGGGTTTGTCCCGCGAGCGGTCTTTGGCCTCGAACACCCGCTCGACCGCGTCCCGGTCGGCTGCGTCGCCGGCCAGCCCGTACACCGTCTCAGTCGGGTAGACGACTAGGTCGCCGTCGCGGATGGCCGTGGCCGCACGTTCGATATCCTCGGCCGCGACAACACGGCCGCTGGCGCCCGTCGCGTCGACACCGGGTTCGCACTCGTCGCTCACAGCTGTGCCTCGACGGCGTCATAATCTGGGAAGGCAGGCCACTGCTGGCCGACCCACGCGTACTCGACGGTACGGTCGCTATCGAGGACGAAGATGGCGGGCCGGGGCTCTGCGACGCCCGCCATCCCGTCGAGGCTCATGCCGATGCCGTACGCTTCAGCGACACCGTTGTCCGGGTCCGAGAACAACCGGGCCTGACCCTCGATATCTCGCTCGGCGAGCAGGTCTTTGTGAGCGTACGGCGTCGAGATGGAGACACCGACGAGGGTGGCCCGTTCGTGCCACGCCCGGTCGCGGACCTCGTTCCAGAGATACGTCGCCGGGAAGGCGCCGTCCATCGCGTGAAAAAGCACGATGACCGGGGCGTCGCTGTCAGCACACACCTCGGCCAGCGAGGTGTCCTCCCAGTACTCCTCGTTGACGAGCGGGCGGGTGAAATCAGGTGCCGTCTCGCCTTCCTCGGGGTGGTCGGCCGGCCCCAGTTCCACGACATCGAAGTCAAGTTCGGCCATCAGGCGGCCCCCTCGGCACTCTCCGTGGCGTCTCGGCCGTACGTCCGCTCCAGATACGCCACGATGTTGGCGCTCTCGCTCATCGTCACACCCGTCTCCTCGTCGATGATTGCGGGGACGGTGCGTTTGCCGGTGCGCCGCTTGACGACGGTTCGCTCGGAGTGCATCGGTTCGACAAAGCGCGACTGGTATTCGATCCCGAGTTCATTGAGCGTCCGAACGACGCGCTCGCAGAACGGACACGCCTGCAAGCGGTAGAGTGTAATGAAGGGGTCGGTCATATAACAGCCGTAGGGGCGAGACGCTGGTAAGCGCTTCGCCACCGACCACACAGTGACGACAAGGCTTAATCCCCGGCAATGAGAATTCGGACTGTTGATGGCCCCACCTATGGCGTTCGAGTTGCCCGCGGCGATGCTCCAGAGCTTCGACGTCGTCGGCGTCGCTGTCCCAGAAAGTGCCGTCCTCGTCGGCGGAATCGCCACGATCGTCCTGCTCATCATCCTCTCGGCGTTTTTCTCCTCGTCGGAAATCGCAATGTTCTCGCTGCCGGCCCACCGAACGGAGGCGCTGGTCGAGGACGGCGTTCCCGGAGCACACACGCTCAAAGCGCTCAAAGCAGATCCCCACCGCCTGCTCGTGACGATCCTCGTCGGCAACAACCTCGTCAACATCGCGATGTCCTCCATCGCGACGGGGCTGCTGGCGATTTATGTCGAGAGTCAGGCTGTCGCCGTCGCTATCGCTACCTTCGGTATCACCGCCATCGTCCTCCTCTTCGGCGAAAGCGCGCCCAAGAGCTACGCCGTCGAGAACACCGAGTCGTGGGCGCTACGCATCGCGAGGCCGCTGAAAGCCGCCGAGAAGTTCCTGTTGCCACTCATCTTGCTGTTCGACTACCTGACCCGCCTCGTCAACAAGATAACCGGCGGCCGGTCGGCCATCGAGACCTCCTACGTCACCCGCGAAGAGATACAGGACATCATCGAGACGGGCGAGCGCGAGGGCGTCTTAGACGAGGAGGAACGCGAGATGCTCCAGCGGACGCTGCGATTTAATGACACCATTGCCAAGGAGGTAATGACTCCCCGGCTGGATATGACTGCCGTCGCCAAGGACACCTCGGTTCGGGAGGCTCTCGAAACCGCTATCCAGAGCGGTCACGCCCGCCTGCCGGTGTACGAAGGGAGTCTGGACAACGTCATCGGTGTCGTCCACATTCGTGACCTCGTCCGCGACCTCGACTACGGGGAGAAGTTTGCCGACGAGATGGTCCTCGAAGAGCTTATCGAGCCGACGCTACACGTCCCTGAATCCAAGAACGTCGACGACCTGCTGACCGAGATGCGGGCTGAACGCCTCCGCATGGTCATCGTCATCGATGAGTTCGGGACGACCGAGGGGTTGGTGACGATGGAGGATCTCACCGAGGAAATCGTCGGCGAGATTCTCGAAGGCGAGGAGCAAGAGCCCATCGAGTATATCGGCGATGACACTGTCACCGTTAAAGGTGAGGTCAACATCGAGGAAGTCAATGAGGCGCTGGACCTAGAACTCCCCGAGGGCCAGGAGTTCGAGACCATCGCCGGATTCATCTTCAACCGCGCGGGCCGGCTCGTCGAGGAGGGCGAGACCATCTCCTACGAGGGCGTCGAGATTCGCATCGAGCAGGTCGAGAACACGCGTATCATGAAGGCCCGCATCGTCAAGCTCCCCCCCGATGCGGA
>JAQCNK010000010.1 GCA_028275075.1 Haloarcula sp.
GCCGCGAGGTTGTCGCCGCCGCTCTCGACGAGGACGAGGTCCAGGTCCGGATACGCGTCGACGAACGCATCTATCTGCTGGAGATTCATCGACGGGTCCTCGCGGATGCCGGTGTGGGGACAGGCCCCCGTCTCGACGCCGGCGACCAGGTCTTCGGGGACGACGCCCGCGAACCGCTCGCGGAGCCGGTCGGCATCCTCCTGTGTGAGGATGTCGTTGGCGATGACGCCCACATCCAGGCCGGCCTCGCGGAGCCGCGGCACCAGTTCGGTCAGCAGGCTGGTCTTGCCCGAGCCGACCGGGCCGCCGATGCCGACGGTCGCTACGTCGCGGTGTGTCAGGCTCATTCGTCGTCAGTGTCGGCGGTACCCACACTGTCCGACCGGATTGGGTCGTGGACCGTCACGAGCTTCGTTCCGTCGGGGAAGACGGGCTCGACCTGAATCATCCCGATCATCTCGGGGACGCCGTCCATCACGTCGTCCCGGCCCAGCAGCTGCGAGGCGCCGGAGCGGATCTCGGCGACTGAGTCGCCGTCACGACCCCGCTCGATGCACCAGTCGCTGATGTAGGCGACGGCTTCGGGGTGGCTCAGCGGGACGCCGCGATCCTTGCGGCGCCGCGCGATCTCTGCGGCAGTGAAGACGGTGAGTCGTTCCTCTTCTTTGGCTGTGAGCTTCATATCATGTACCGTTGTGCGAGTGGGAGTTCGGAGGCCGGTTCACAGGTGACGTGTTCGCCGTCGACCTGGACTTCGAACGTCTCGGCGTCGATCTCGATGTCGTCGGGGCAGTAGCTGTTGTGCACCATGTCGTCCTTGCCGGGCGTGCGGGTGCCCTCGACGGGGACGACCGGGGTGTCGAGCCCGTACTCCTCGCCGACACCGCGCTCGGCGGCCGCCGGCGAGACGAACGACAGCGAGAGCGCGTGTTTGGCCTTGCCGACCGCGCCGGCCCGTTCACGCTGCTTGATGGGCTCGCAGGTCATCAGCGAGCCGTTGGCCTCGCCCATCTCCGAGTGGACGGGGAAGCCGCCTTTGAAGATCATCGCGGGTTTGACGCCGAAGAAAGCGGGGTCCCACAGACAGATGTCGGCGAGCTTGCCGGGTTCGAGCGTCCCGACGTACGACTCGATGCCGGCCGATATTGCTGGGTTGACCGTGTACTTCGAGATGTACCGCTTGATGCGGAAGTTGTCCGCGCCGGTCCCCTCGTCCTCGGGCAGCGGGCCGCGCTGGGACTTCATCTTCGAGGCGGTCTGCCAGGTGCGGGGAACGAGTTCCGCCATCCGCCCCATCGCCTGGGAGTCGGTCGTCATCATCGAGATGGCGCCCATGTCGTGGAGCACGTCCTCGGCGGCGATGGTTTCCGCGCGCACTCGGGATTCTGCGAAGGCAACGTCCTCGGGGACGTCGGGGTTGAGGTGGTGACACACCATCACCATGTCCAGGTGCTCGTCGAACGTGTTGTCGGTGTAAGGCATCGACGGGTTCGTCGACGACGGCAGCATGTTCGACTGGCCGACCATCTCCATGATGTCGGGTGCGTGACCGCCGCCCGCGCCCTCGATGTGGAACAGGTGCATGGTCCGGCCGTCGACAGCGGCAAAGGTGTTCTCGACGAAGCCGGCCTCATTGAGCGTGTCGGTGTGCATACACACCTGTACGTCCATCTCCTCGGCGACATCGAGGGCCGTGTCGATGGCGTCGGGCATCGATCCCCAGTCCTCGTGGAGTTTGAGCGTGCAGGCTCCGGCCTCAAGCGACTCGACCAGCGGTTCGGGCTTGGACGCGTTGCCTTTCGCGTAGAAGCCGGTGTTGACGGGCCAGTCCTCCGCGGCCTGCAGGTGGCGCTTGACGTTCTCCGGACCGGTTGTACAGGTGGTCGCACCGCCGCCGTACCCACCGCCAAGCATCGTGGTGACACCGCCGGAGAGGGCGTGTTCGTGGAGCTGTGCCGAGTTCCAGTGGACGTGGATATCGAGTGCGCCCGCGGTGGCGATCTTCCCCTCGCAGGGGTAGACGTCCGTCGAGGCGCCCACAACCATGTCGACCCCGTCCATCGTGTCGGGGTTGCCGGCCTTCCCGATACCGGCGATCTCGCCGTTTCGGATGCCGATATCCGCGGCGACGACACCCAGCACGGGGTCGATGATCGTGGCGTTGGTCAGCACCCAGTCCATCGCGCCCTCTTCCTGGGTGACGCCGGGGGCCTGTCCGAGCCCGTCGCGAAGCGTCTTGCCGCCGCCGAAGACGGCCTCGTCGCCGTGGGTCCGGTAGTCCGTCTCGACCTTTGCGAACAGTTCGGTGTCGCCGAGGCGGACCTTGTCACCCTCAGTCGGACCGTACAGCGACGCGTAGGCGTCGCGGTCCATCTCGCGGGTCATTCTGTCTCCTCCCCGCCGGTGTCACCGAAGCCGGCCCCACGCAGTCGCTCCAGGGCGTCGGCCGGGTCGGCGTCAACGCTCCCGTTGACCATCCCGTTCATCCCGTGGGCGACGCGCTTGCCGCCGATATCTACCAGCTCGATCGTCTGCTGGTCGCCGGGTTCGAACCGCACTGCGGTGCCCGCGGGGATGTTCAGCCGCATCCCGAAGGCCGCTTCGCGGTCGAACTCCAGGGCGGCGTTGGCCTCGAAGAAGTGGAAATGCGAGCCGACCTGTACGGGTCGGTCGCCGGTGTTGCCGACAGTCACTTCGGCGGTCTCGCGCCCCTCGTTCAATGTAACGGTTCCCTCGCCGACGACGACCTCGCCGGGGGTGAGGTCTTCACTCATCGTGAATCCCTCCGAAGCGTATTTCCAAATGTTTGTCCAGCATCAACGTGATCTTTTGAATACCTCTTATAAACAATTTCGTGTAGGTGCAATCTCCGCCATAGAAAATCTGGAAGCGTGAATAAATTATATTTTTGTCCGGAGCGGTAAACGTCCGTACAGTATTCACTCCGTATCGAGGCGTCGCTGGGCCTCTTCGACAGTCAGCGGTATCTCGCCTCGGCCATCAAACAGCCGGACGACTTGGGGTGGCTGGAGGTCGCAGTCGGCGAGCAGGCCCGCGTCGGTCAGTATCTCGCGGGTCGGTCCTGTGTCGGCGACTGTCCCGTCGGCGTCGAACAGGACGACGCGGTCGGCGACGTGGGGAACCAGTTCGGTATCGGGCGTCGACGTGACGAGCGTGACGCCGCGGTCGGATAGATCGGCCAGCAGGTCGAGTATCGCGGCGCGGTTGGCGGCGTCGACGTTGCTGACCGGTTCGTCCAGCAGGAGGACGTCCGGTTCGACAGTCAGTGCGCTGGCGAGAGCGGCGCGGCGCTGTTGCCCACCACTGAGTCGAAACGGTGGTTTCGACCGCAGCGCAGTCAGGTCGAGTCGGTCGGCGACACGGTCGACCAAGCGGTCGACCTCCTGCTCCGGGCGGTCCTGTTGGGTCGGGCCGTAGCGCAGGTCCTCCTCGACAGTCGGGTTGAAGAGGTAGTCCGCGGGGTGTTGCGTGAGAACGCTCAGGCGATCACGGACGCTGTCGGCGTCGGTCGTCTCGTCGAAGTACCGAACGGTACCGTCGTCGGGTTCGACGAGCCCGCCCAGCAGTTGCAATAGGGTGCTCTTTCCCGCGCCGTTCGGGCCCAGCAGTGCCAGCCGCTCTCCGGACTCGACGGTGATGTCGACACCGTCGACGGCGAGGGTCCCGTCCGGATAGCGGTACCGCAGGCCCATGGCTTCGATGGCCGTCACGCGATCACCACCCACACGGCGACGACTACGATCACTACGAACGCCAAGTCCGCCACGCCGACAGCCCGCGCAGACGGACGTGGCATCGGGCCGGTCCCGCCCCGTGCGCGTGCGGCACGCTCGACTCGCTCGCCGCGTTCGAGGCTCCGAAGCAGGAAGGTCCCGAGGAAGTTCCCCGAGTCGCGCCACGTTCGGCGGAGCGCCGGTTCGCGTATCGTGCGGCTCTGGCGGGCGCGGACCATCCGTTCGAGTTCGGCAAAGAACAGCAGGAGATAGCGATAGGTGATCGCCAGCAGTGACACGGCGATGGCGGGCGCGCGGAGGCGCCTGATAGCGCCGAGCACGTCGACGAACCGCGTCGTCAACAGCAGCAGCGAGAGGAATCCAACGCAGGCGGCCACCCGTGTAGTGAACATGGCGACGTACGCGACCCCGGCACTCGACAGCGGAAGCCCCGGAACGGTGGGGCCGCCCATCAGTACCGCCTGCGGCGCGACGACGGTAAGCGCCATCGCCGGTGGTCCGGCCAGCCGACCGGCGAACGCCCGGGCGGGGACTCGCGAACACGCGGCGAGCACGACGGCCACGGCGACCAGTCCTGCCACCGTCGCGAACTCCCGCTGGAGGACGGTGACGGTGACCAGCGCGAAGACGCCGACGAGTTTCACCGCGGGGGTCACGGCCTGGAGAAAGCCGGTGCGCTGTGGGACTTCCTCGGCGAGGAGAAACCAGCGCGCCCGGGCGGCGATGGCGGCGACGGTTCGGTCGAGGAGGTCGGTCTGGACCACGGTTAGCTGGGGTCGTCTGTGGTGAGCAGGCGCCCCAGTCCGACCGCGACCAAGAGCGTCAGCGCCGTCCCGACGACCGCCGAGACGAAGGTCCCGGTCGCGCTCCCCAGCCCCGGCACGCCGTAGTCGGGCAGCGGTGCAGTCCCGACGGCCTCGGCGTCGTCGGTCGCCCCGGTCGCCTCGGCGGCGTTCTCCAGGGGCTCGGCGTAGCCGACCTGGCCGGCGGCCCAGCCGAACACCGGCGCGAGCACCGCGAGTACGAGCAGCGCCGCGAGAGGCCGGCGATAGCCCTCCATCAGGCGCTGACCTCCTGTGTGGCCGTCGGACGGAGGTCCGGCCTGGCCTGTGCGAGGTAGCGGTAGACGACCGCCGTGATCGCCCCCTCGATGAGTCCCAGCACGAGGTGTCCCACGCCCATGATGGCGAGCGTCGTCACCAGCTGGTACTCGAACGCCGAGGACAGTCCCAGTTGGACGCCGGCTGTGAGCGCGCCGGCGGTGATACCGAGCCAGCCGGCAGCGAAGGCGGCCCTGTACTCGCCGGACGGGGCAAGCAGCCGGTAGACGCCGTAGCCCACGTACACCTCGACGACGGCCATGTTGAACACGTTCGCGCCCAGCGCCACGAGCCCCCCGTCGCCGAAGACGAGCGCCTGGATAACGACAACTGTAGCCACGGCCAGCGAACCCAGGTGCGGGCCGAGCATGATAGCGGCGAAGGCACCGCCGACGAAGTGGGC
>JAQCNK010000011.1 GCA_028275075.1 Haloarcula sp.
GTCCCGGTTCTCGAGTCGGTGTCGATCGACGTCGAGCCCGGCTCCTTTCTCGGACTGGTCGGGCCGAACGGAAGCGGCAAGAGCACGCTGCTTGACTTGATGCTCGGACTTCGTCGACCAGACGAAGGCACGGTGTCGCTGTTCGGCGAACCTGCCCATGAGTTCGACGCCGGTGAGCGGATCGGATACGTCGCACAGGACGCGACGAAGGCGGCGCGCGATATGCCGATCACGGTTCGAGAGGTTGTCGAGATGGGTCGGTATCCGCGGCGGCTTTTCGGTCGATTCTCGGCAGCGGACCGGCAAGCGATCGAAGACGCGCTGGAACAGGTGGGAATCACAGACCTCGCGTCTCGCCGGGTCGGTCGACTGTCAGGTGGCCAACGCCAACGGGTGTTCATCGCCCGTGCGCTCGCCTCAGAGGCCGATCTGCTCGCGCTCGACGAACCGACGGTCGGCGTGGACGCCGAATCCAGAGAGGATTTTTACGGCCTCATCCATGACCTGAACGCGACCGGACTAACCGTCATCCTGATCGAGCACGACATCGGTGTCGTCACCACACACGCGACGGATGTCGCCTGTCTCAACCGTCAGTTGTTCTTCGACGGCGACCCGGAGGAGTTCGTCGAGACTGATGCTCTCTCGCAGGCCTATGGGAAAGACCAACACATCCTCCAGCACGACCACAAATGATGTTCACACTACGTCGTCTCGGAGAGAGTGTTCCACTCGACAACGTGATAGCGACTCCGCTTTTTGCTGTCAACGTCTTCGCCCCTATCGAGTGGTTCCTCAGCTACGTCTTTGGTCCCGGAATGGACGTGTTGGCCGACCTGCTCGGCATGCCGATGCTCGAATACCCGTATATGCAACGTGCCTACCTCGCTGCGTTGTGTATCGCTCTCATTGGGCCGGTCGTCGGGACGTTCCTCGTTCATCGAGAGATGGCGATGATCAGCGATACGCTCGCGCACACAGCCTTTGCGGGCGTCGCCGTCGGGTTGTTCCTCAATTCGGCCTTCTCGCTCACGCTGTCGCCGCTGCTCACCGCATTCGTGGTCGCAGTCGTCACGGCGCTACTCGTAGAGTTGCTCGTCGAACACGCCGGAGCGTACAGCGACACATCACTGGCGATTGTTCTGACAGGAGGGTTCGCCGTCGGTAGTATCCTCATCACTGCCACCGACGGCGGCATCGCGGTCGGTATCGACGCCTACTTATTCGGCAGTTTGGCGACTGTCTCGACGGAGAGCGTCGGTATCCTCGTGTTAATGAGTGTCCTCGTCGGT
Source organism: Haloarcula sp. (assembly GCA_028275075.1). GTDB lineage: Archaea > Halobacteriota > Halobacteria > Halobacteriales > Haloarculaceae > Haloarcula. Next base: position 1,293 of record JAQCNK010000011.1, read on the forward strand.
AGCCTCGTCACGCTGGCCTATCGGCCACTCTTGTACGTCACATTCGACGCGACGGCCGCCCGCGCGGCGCGACTGAACGTCCGCCTATACAAACGTCTCATGGTCGTGCTCACGGCGCTGGTCGTCGTCAGCGCGATGCAGATTATGGGCGTCATCCTCGTCGCTGCGATGCTCGTCGTTCCGGTCGCCGCTGCGGCGCAAGTCGCCGAGAGCTTCAAGCAATCCATCTTACTGGCGATCCTCGCCGCCGAGTTCGCGGCGATAGCCGGTGTGACGCTGTCGTACGTCTACGGAATTGCGGCCGGCGGCTCGATCGTCGTCGCGGCGATTGCAGTGTACGCCGTCGCGCTTAGTAGTCGAAAGTTGGGGTATCGGCTTCC
>JAQCNK010000013.1 GCA_028275075.1 Haloarcula sp.
GCCGGGGTCTGGCGAGCCGAATTCTAGCAATCGTTCTGTCGACCCGTATAACCCACGCCCAGCCGACAGCCCACACGGAGTCACCGATTTCGCCAGAACGATTTCAACTGCGGGGCGAGGAACTCAGGCGTCATTCGCGTGAACTCTTCGCGCTCGCCATCCGGGAGAAAGCCGTGGACCGAGTGACGGCCATCGGGGGTGTAGCGCCGGCCGACAAAAGCCCGCACGCCAACCTCCTCGGCGCCACGGATGACCCGACCGATAGCCTGGCGCGCACGCCGGACGGCCGGTACCGTCAGGGCGTACTCGAAGGCGTTCTCGTCTCCGAAGGTGTCGCCGTAAGCTCGCTGTACCGCTCGGATCCTCGGTGAGCCGATGTTGACGAGCGGGACGCCGACGACGGCGCAGGTCGACAGTTTCGCACCGTCGTAGTCGACGCCCTCAGTGAGCGTCCCGCGCGTCGACGTGACGAGTACCTTCCCCTCACCGGCGAAAAACGACTGCTTGGTCCGGTCAGTTTCCTCGTTGCTGGAGGACTCGTCTACCAGTACCGGCTTCTCGACTGTCTCTTCGAGGTAGGCGCCGGCCCAGCGGGCCTCCCGGTAGTTCGGCATCGCGATCATGACATTGCCCGGCGAGCGCGAGAGCGCCCGCAGAGCCTGTGCGTACTCATCGCGGGTCGGGTTCCAGGTTTCACCGAGCGGTTTCATCTCATCGGGGTTGCCGCGGTTGCGAGCGGTGAACGGCCGCGCGTCGACAAGGAAGGAGGCGCGGTTCTCGGGCGGGAACGGAAGATCGTAGGTAACCGACCGGACCGGCCGCGGCGCCGAGTCGGCATCGCTCTCGTCCGGCGCCTGTTCTGCTAATCCGTCGAGTCCGGCGACTTTCGTAAACACGTCCACCGGTTCGAGCGTCGCGCTCATCACGACACCACCGCCAAGTTCGTCGAAGACATCCCGGAGCGCCACCGCCGGCATACAGTTGTAGCACAGTAGCCCGGGCGTATAGACGGACTCGTAATCGGCGTCGGTCGCCCGCCGGCCGTCGGGGGAGTGTTCAAGTTCGATCTCTCTGAGGAACGTCGAGTGGTCCCGTTCCCACCAGTGGCCACAGATAGCGCCGACCGCGGCACACACCGGTTGTCTGGTCAGCCCGAGCTGATCGATAGCGTCCTCGACAGCGGCACCGATCTGCCCGAGCGAGCGCCACAGCCCGCCGTCGTACCCCTTCGCTTCGGCCCACTCGGTGAGTTCGTCTTGCTCGACGGTGTCAGGGTCCCGAAGAGGTATCTCGCGGTCGTGTTCCGGGAGGACAGCGGGGTCCGCGCGCCATCCCTCGTGTTCCTCGTCGAGGAACGCCTCGACGCGGTCGTCGAGCCAGCGCTCGAGGTCGGTGTAGAACTTGCGGGCACGGTCGACCGCTTCGAGTGGGACCTCCCGAGCGGAGAGCACTTCGCGGACCTGCGCTTTGTGATCGGCGGTCTGCTGGGCGCGCTGGACGAGCAGATCGCAGTCGTTGCGCGCCTGTGTGATCGTCTGTTTGCCCAGGCGATCCGACAGGAGATCCCTGACCCGCTCTTCCAGCCGGTGGGCCTCGTCAACCACCACAAAGGTCTGCTCGTCAAGCACCGCCGACAACAGCGGCCGTGAGTTCGGATCGAAAAGATGGTTGTAGTTGCCGACAATTACGTCTGCCTCCTCCAGCATGACGCTCATCACCCGATGTGGACAGCTGCCGCGCTCGACGGCTTCAGGGAGGTAGTCGTCGATGGTGACGACGTTGTTCGACCCGGCCGAGAAGTCCACCGGCGATCCCTTGTTCCTGGCATACCAGTCGGCCTCGAAGGGACAGTACAGCGGCGGATCGTCGCCCTCGGCCATCGAGTCAGGGGCGGTCGGTTGGTTTGGACGGTACGGAGAGGCCGCCCCCGCTGTAGTAAGTGTGTCCTCACCCAGCGTCGTCTGGGAGTCGGCGTCGGGCCGAGCCGCCGCAGCGAGCTTGCTGCCCAGTCGCGGCTCCCACCACTGTTCCTCGTCGTCGACCTCGTTCTCGATGGCGGTGTCGGCGACGGCCGCCCCGTCCCCGCGTCCGTCGTCCTCGACGAGTCTCGCTGTGGCTTCCCGCAGGTCCTCACAGCGGTCGTGGGTGCTCGCGTCGTCGGGGAATTTCTTTTCACGACCGTACGGACAGAGGTCCCGTTTGCCGACAAGCGAGATACCGTCGAAGGGGTCCTCGATATCTGCGTTGAGCGTCCGCAGGTCGTCGACGAACTGTTGGAGTTGCTGTTTCACAGGGGTGACGACGACGATGCGCTCGTAGAGCTCCGTGTCTCGAACGAGGTGAGCCCCGGCGGTCAGGGCGGCCATCGTCTTCCCGGTGCCACAGGGGCCTTCCATCGCGAGAAAGCCTCCCGACTTCCCGGTCTCGATAAGTCGCTCGATGGCGTCGGCCTGGTTCGCGTACGGCTGTTCGAACCCGAAGTACGGCCGCCAACTTTCAGACCCTGACGCCGATTCCCGCATTATCCCGGGGTTGGGCGTCCCCATATTTCAACCGCGGGATTCGTTCCCCCTGGAAATCCGTGCCACTAGGGGTAGTACTGGAATTGTCAAGCACCAATACGGGTCGACAGAACGATTGATAGAATTCGGCTGCCAGACCCCGGCGAATATCTAGCAGGGCTTCTGTCGACCCGTAAAGACAAATGAGGAAACACGTGAACGACACCTATTCGAAGTAGTCGGCAAGCCGGTCGGCAGCGGTGTCGACCCGCGGGGTCGTCAGCGAGAACCGAATCCAGTCGGCTCGTGCCTCGCCGAAAGCCGCGCCGGGCATCCCCGCGACCCCGGCCTCGTCGATGAGTCGCTCAGCGTTGTCGAACGTGCCCCGGAACTCGGGGAACCGTGCCAACACGTAGAAGCCGCCTTCGGGGCGGGTGTAGGTCGCGCCTACGGCGTCAAGCGCGCCACAGAAGCTCTCGATTCGACTCCGGAGCCGGTCGCGGGCGGCCTCGTAGTAGGCCGGTTCGGTAGTCGCCATGGCCTGTTCGACGGCATACTGAGCGGGACGAGAGCCGCTGACGTTCGTGAGCATGTGACGGGTGGTCGCCCGTTCGGCGAGACCCCCGGTCGGGCCGTCCGTGGGCGGGAAGACCGCATAGCCAACGCGAAAACCGGTGATTGCCATTGACTTCGAGAAGGCGTTCGTGGCGACGACGTTCGGCGAGCCGATTTCGAGCGCGGAGCTGAACCGCCCGGAGTAATCGAACTGGTCGTACACCTCGTCGGCGACGAGCAGGGCATCGGTTTCCTCGGCGACGGCGGCAAACTCGCGCATCGTGTCGGCGTCGTACACGGCACCGGTTGGGTTGTTGGGCGAGTTGACAACGATGACAGCGGTCCTATCGCTCGCCGCGGGGCGGACCGCGTCGGGGTCAAGCCGCCCCTCGGCGTCGACGGGGACAAACATCGTCTCGGCGTCGAGAAAGTTCGCTCGACCGGCGTAGTACGGATACACCGGATCTGCGAGCAGAATTTCGTCGCCGTCGAACCGGTCCAGACCGCCGGTCATCGCGAGGTGGTTGGCCTCTCCGGCACCGTTCGTGACGACGATCCGGTCGGAGTCGACGCTATGGCGGGCAGCTATCTGTTCACGAAGCCCGCGCAACCCCCTGCTGGGCGCATACTGGAAGTCGGCAGCGTCGGCGTCGGCGTAGTCGGAAAGCCCTTCACGAACGCTTTCGGGTGGGTCCCAGTCCGGACTCCCAGAGACCATCTCCACCACGTCCCGGTCGGCGTGAGCGGCGTACTGCATGACTCGGTAGAACTGCGGGGTCTCGTAGTCCATACCGGCTCTCGGTGGGCCGACGGTCTTTGCTTTTCCGTGTGTGACTGGCGGATGGACAGCGTCACCAACCCCGGGGTCAGAAGCAACGATCCCCCAACAGGTTCGTCTCGGTTATACCCCCGAGAAGAGCGTGATGATGCCCGAGGAAACGAGCGACCGGCCGACC
>JAQCNK010000015.1 GCA_028275075.1 Haloarcula sp.
ATCTCACGCCGGCCGAGCTGACCGCTCTGTATGGTGTGTGAACGATTGGCTATTTTCCGTGTGCGATTAGTCGCTCGGCTCGTCTAAGGCTCGCTCATCGAAACACAACAGGGCAGCCTGTTACCTGATACTGTCGGCTGTAACACCACGGCAGAAATCGCCCAGCCCGGGGTGGGCGATTATCTCCACGTACGTACAGCCAACAGTATGAGTTCGACAGATGGGGCCGCCGCGGTAACCAGCAACGCCGTAGCAGACCACACAAAAGGTAAATTCCCCCGCCCCCCACAGTCGATGGTGACCCAGGATACGGACAAGAGGGGTCGCGTCCTCGTTGTCGACGACGAGCCCGACGTAGCGGAGGTGCAAGCGGTCAGACTCAAGACGGCCTACGAGACCAGCGTCGCTTACGGCGGCGAGGACGCGCTCGAACAGGCCGGACCGGGGATTGACGCGATACTCCTCGACCGTCAGATGCCGGACATCCACGGTGACGAAGTGCTGGCCAGGCTCCGAGACCGGGGGTACGAAGGCGTTGTTATCATGGTGACCGCGGTCGACCCGGAACTGAACATCCTCGAAATGGAGTTCGACGACTACCTCCAGAAGCCCGTCGATCAAGAGACACTGTTGTCGACGCTGGCGCGACACCTGGACGCGCCGGACACGGACGACAGTCTGGACGAGTTCTTCCGGATCACCTCGAAGCTACAACTGCTGGAAGCCGATCGGACTGCTGAGCAGTTGGCTGCAAGCAGCGAGTACGCGGCGCTCAAACAGCGGGCAGACGAACTCGAACAGTCTCTCCGGGCCGAGATGGACGATTTCGACACCGTGGTCGGGACATACCGGGCTATCGATCGAAGCGGGTGACTACAGGCCGCCGATCCCGTCGACGAGCAGTTTTACCCCGATGACCGCGAGCAACAGGAGCGCGCCGGCGGTGATCGTGCGCTCTGCGAGGCGCTTGCGAAGGCGCTGCCCGGCGGCAACACCGACCAGTCCGGGCACCGCGGCAAACGCCGAGAGACCGACCAGCGTCACCGGGGTCGCGTCACCGGCTGCGAACAGCCCAAGTCCCCACGCTGCGGCGAGTCGAAGCAGCGAGATACCGACGAGTATCATCGCCAGGACGCCCACGAACGTCTGCCGGTCCAAGTCGAGACTGTCGAGGTAGGCGACGACTTGGACGGCAGCGTTGGTCGCACCGAAGACGATCCCAGAGACCAGTCCCATACCCAGCTTCGCGGCCGTCCCGGGCCGGAAACACCGGGCGTGAACCCACGCCTCGCCGGGTAGAGCGACCCACGGCTGTGTGGCCACGACGTACGCCAGCGTGAACAACCCCAGCCCGAGCGCAAGTACTGGACGGGGAATCCGCCCCAGCAGGGCCATCCCGGTCAACGTCCCGACGGCAGCGCTGAGGATATACGGCCAGAACCGTGCCAGACATCGGGGAATCTCTGTCCGGTCGAGTTCGCCAAGCAGGCGAATATTCCCGGCGAGCATCGGGAGGATCATCACGACGACCGCGACGGTCGGTGAGAACAACGTCGCCAGCACAGCGGTACTGACGATGGCGTAGCCGAATCCGGCCGTTCCCTTCACGAGTCCGCCGAGGAAGACGACGCCACAGACGGTCGCAAGCGTCGCAAGCTGTGGGTCGCCGACCGCGAGTGGCTGGAGCATCTGCTTTCGAGAACGGACGCCTGCTAGTATCATAAAGCGTGGGTCGGGAATGCATGGTGCCCGCACTACTGATACTGCCGGCTGTAAGTACGTGGAGATATTCGCCACCTCGGGGTGGCGAATTCTTCCGTAATGTTACAGCCGGCAGTATGATGATCGTCCACCGTGGGCCGGCGATACCGTCAAAAGCCTACACAGTCCGTATGATTATAGCAAGCGCACCCCCGGCCACATGGTCCGGGAAGCCTACTGATAACAGCAGATGGGTGAATCGCCGATGATTTCTGAATCGAGATCACAAAGGTAATTAAGAACCTAACTTCAAATACAACCGACTGAGTAAGTGCTCAAACGTCCGGCGAATTCCTGCGGACGCCACCGAGGCTGACCCGCAGTTCCCGGACACCGCCCTCCCAATCAGCTATGAACCTACGCACCATCCCGCTCTTGTTGACCGTTGCAGTGCTCGTAATCGGCGCCGGAACGGCTGCGGCTGCCGTCTTCGGAAGCCCAGATATCAAAGTGTCGTTAGAAGATACCACTGTCGTCGCAGGCGAAGAGACGACACTCGAAGTCGTGCTCGTCAACAGCGGACAGTTGGAGTCTGGATCCGCCCAGAGTCCGAGTCTGAACAGCCAAGTGACCACCGCTCGCGGGCTGATCGTCGACTTGCGAGACGGAAGCGCCCCGATATCGATCACTACGTCCAAGCAGTCACTCGGGAATCTCGCCGATGGAACGTTACAGACGGTCTCCTTCGATATCAGCGTTGACGAGGACGCCACGCCGGGCAACTACAACGTCCCCGTGAAACTAAACTACAATTACTACAGTCAGGTTTCCCAGACAGGGAGCGTTAGCGGCTATTCAGCTGCCACTAAAACAGAGGACCTCAATCTCCGGGTCAGCGACGACGCCACGTTCGACGTGACGAACGTCTCCTCGAACGCCCAGGTCGGTTCCAGCGGGACGGTCGCCGTCACCGTCGAAAACACCGGCCAGACGGCCGCGAACGACAGCGATGTCACGCTGACGAGCCAGAACGGGGAGTTCACCTTCGGCGAGCGTACCGAGAGCACCCGGTCGGTCGACTCCTGGGCCCCGGGGGAGAGCCGGACGTTCCGGTACGATATCTCCGCGACCGATGACGCCCAGGTCGATTCCTATCCGTTCCAGCTCGACATCGCCTTCGACAACCCCGATGGGGTCCGAAAGGAGTCCACCGGCACCGCGGTGAGCATCACGCCCGAGGCCGAGCAGACCTTCTCGCTGTCGGACGTCGCGAGCACGCTCAGAGCCGGCGACGAGGGGACTATCACTGCCACGGTGACCAACGAGGGGCCACGCGCTGTCGACAACGTGGTCATCAACTGGGACAGCGACAAAAATAACCTCTCACCACAGGAGAGCCAGATCGCCGTCGGGAACCTCGCAGACGGCGCCTCCACCGATGTGACGTTCACCGTCGATGTCACAGACAGCGCCGAAGAAGGGGCAAAGCAGTTCGACTTCGTCGCGAGTTACCGCAACAACGAGGGTGACCGGGAAGAGAGCGACACCCTCGAAGCCCAGGCACAGGTAGGCGCTAGCCAAGACGAGTTCAGCGTGGACGCGGCGAACACTTCCATCGGCGTCGGCCAGTCAGGCAACATCGAGGTCACGGTCACGAACACGCGCGACCAGACCTTCTCCGAGATCACGGCGAAGGTGTTCACCTCTTCGCCGATCAGCGCGGACGATGACGAGGCGTACATCGACGCGCTCGAACCCGGCGAGTCCGAAACCCTCGTTTTCAGTGTCAGCGCCGGCGGCAGTGCCCTCGAAAAGGCCTACCCCATCTCTCTTGACTTCCGCTACGAGGAACCCGACGGTGACTCGTCGATCTCCGACACCTATCGGATCCCCATCGAGGTCACCGACGAGAGCGGTGGCGGCGGCCTGCCCCTGGGGGTGATCGGCGTGGTGGCGCTCGTTCTGGTGCTGGCCGTCGGTGGCTACATTCGGTTCCGGTAGCACGAATGGGTCACCAGCGTTACATCGACTGGGTGAACGAGCGAATCACCACGTCCCCCGGTCGCATCATCCTCCTGTTTCTGGTCATCACGGTCGCCTTCATGAGCGGCCTGAGTGCGATAGAGACCGAAACGGGACAGGAGCAGTTCATCGAGGACCTAGAGTCCTACGAGACGTTCCAGAATATCCAGCGGGACTTCGGCGCATCGTTTAGCGAGTCGTCGACGACCACGACGTTGCTCCAGACGGACACCAACGCACTCTCGAAACAGTCGCTGTTACGTTCCCTGCGAGCACAGGAGCGAATCGCGGACAAGGGAGAGATGCGGGTGGCGGGGACGAGCTCACCGGCCCGTGACGTGGCACGGACCCTCGACCCGGAGGCCACAACTCTCGGCGCACAGATAGCGGTGATCGAGGGGGCGACCGAGCGCGAGATAGACCAGGCAATCCAGACGACCGTCGACAAGAACCCGTTGTTTACCGAGTCAGTCAGTGAGGACTTCAACCGAGAAGCGGCATCCGCCAGGCTGACCGAATCGACCGTGACACACGACGCAGCGGAGATTAACAACCGCGAAGACAGGGTCAGAGATATCGTCGGGACCGTCGGCGGGGATATCCGCGTGATCGGGAGCACTCCCGACACGATTACCATGTCACTGGGCATCGTGCTCCCTGCTGCGTTCGTTCTCATCGTCACGTTCCTGCTCGTGGCCTACCGCGACCTCGTTGACCTCATACTGGGCGTCGTCGCCATCGTGATGGCGCTCATCTGGACCTTCGGACTCATCGGACTGGCGGACATCCCGTTCAATCCGTTGCTGGTATCCGTGCCGCCGCTGCTGATAGCGGTCGGTATCGACTTCGGTATCCACGTCATCAACCGCTATCGCGAGGAGCGCGCGGCGGATCGTGATATCGTCGACGCGATGATAGTGACCAACAATCAGGTTCTCGTCGCCTTTTTCATCGTCACCGGCACGACGGTCATCGGCTTCCTCTCGAATCTCGTCAGCGCGTTCCCGCCCAACCGCGACTTCGGCGTCGTCGCAGCAATCGGCATCGTCTTCACCTTCCTCATTTTCGGTATCTTCCTGCCGGCCGCGAAGCTGTATGTCGACCGCCTGAGCCAGCGCTACCCTATCCCGGTGTTTAGTCAGTCCCCGCTCAGTTCCGAAGGGTCGGCGTTCGGGCGGCTGCTTTCGGGTGGGGTCACTATCGCCCAGCGTGCCCCGGTCATCTTCCTACTAGTAATGCTGGTGGCGACAACTGCCGCCGGCGGCTACGCAACCGGTGTGAACACCGAGTTCGACAGCGACGACCTCCGCCCCGGAGAGGAAACTCCCGACTTCCTGCAATACCTGGGTCCGCTCGCGCCGCCCGAGACGTTCCAGAGTATGGAGAATCAGAACCTCCGTGACCGCCACTTCGACCAGACTGATCAGGTCTATATATACGTCGAGGGGAACATGCGCCGGGACGACGCGTTGGAGTCACTCCACCGGGCCGGACAGGACCCACCCGAGACCATCGAGAGCGACGGACGGGACCCGGAAGTCAGGAGCATCGTGACGGCGATACGCGACCGCGCCGAGCAGGACCCCGAATTCCGGGCATTGGTCGCTCGCAACGACCAGAACGACAACGGGATACCGGACGACAACCTCCCGGTCATCTACGACGCGATGGCTGACAGCGGCCAGCTTTCGCAGTTCCTCAGCGAAGACCGCCGGAGCGCCCTGCTGATTTTCACGGCTGACGGCACCACGACCAACGCCCAGTTGGCTGGCGCCGGTGAGGAACTCGCCGCAGACTACCGGGCCGACGCCTCGGAGACCGGGAACGGTATCGTGTTCAACGACGCAGGAACGCTCATCCTCGGTACGGTCCTCCAGAGCCTGCTCATCACCCTCGTGGGTTCGACGCTGTTCCTCGCGGCTATCTACTGGGTACTCGAAGGGAAGCCCAGTCTCGGCATCGCAAACGTCATTCCTATCATCGTGGCTATCGTCGCGCTCGTCGCAACGATGCGGTACGTCGGGCTCGATTTCAACGCGATCAACGGCGGCATCCTCGCCATCACCGTCGGGCTAGGGACCGACTACTCCGTCCATATCGTCCACCGCTTCGCCGACGAGCGTGCGGAGCGTGCACTCGAACCCGCACTCCGTCGGACCGTCGTCGGCAC
>JAQCNK010000018.1 GCA_028275075.1 Haloarcula sp.
GCGTCGAACCCGTGCTGGTTACCCTCGGCGGCGAGGGTGCTGGCAGCGGCGGGCTGCGTGAACAGATCAAACGAGCCATCGGCATCGACCTGATGGACGAGGACTAACAATGAGTCAAGCAACAGAATCCGACGTCCGTGAGGACGGCACTATCGAAAGCGTCTCGGGACCGGTCGTAACGGCTCGGGACCTCGACGCCCGGATGAACGACGTCGTCTACGTCGGTTCGGAAGGGCTGATGGGCGAGGTTATCGAGATCGAAGGCAATATCACTACCATCCAGGTGTACGAGGAGACCTCCGGTGTCTCCCCTGGTGAACCGGTCGAAGGGACCGGTGCACCCCTCTCGGTGGACCTCGGGCCAGGGATGCTCGACGCTATCTACGACGGCGTCCAGCGCCCGCTCGACGTTCTCGAGGAGAAGATGGGGTCGGCGTATCTCGACCGGGGTGTCGACGCGCCGGGTATCGACCTGGAGAAGACGTGGGCGTTCGAGCCGGAGGTGGCCGAAGGCGACGCGGTCGAAGCCGGTGACATCATCGGTACCGTCCCCGAGACGCCCAGTATCGATCACAAAGTGATGGTGCCACCTGACTCCGATGGTGGCGAAGTCACTGCCATCGAGTCTGGCGAGTTCACCGTCGAGGAGACGGTCGTCGAGCTCGACAGCGGCGAGGAGATCCAGATGCGACAGGAGTGGCCGGTGCGCAAGCAGCGCCCCTCCGTCGACAAGGAGACGCCGACTGAACCGCTCATTTCGGGCCAGCGCGTGCTCGATGGTCTGTTCCCCATCGCGAAGGGTGGGACCGCAGCGATTCCCGGTCCCTTCGGCTCCGGGAAGACTGTCACCCAGCACCAGCTCGCCAAGTGGGCCGACGCGGACATCGTCGTCTACGTCGGCTGTGGCGAGCGCGGCAACGAGATGACCGAGGTCATCGAGGACTTCCCCGAGCTAGAGGACCCCATCACGGGCAACGCCCTGATGGACCGGACCTGCCTCATCGCGAACACATCGAACATGCCCGTCGCAGCACGAGAGTCCTGTGTCTACACGGGGATCACCATCGCGGAGTACTTCCGCGACATGGGGTACGATGTCGCGCTGATGGCTGACTCCACCTCCCGGTGGGCCGAGGCCATGCGCGAGATCAGTTCGCGACTGGAGGAGATGCCCGGTGAGGAGGGGTACCCAGCGTATCTCTCTGCCCGCCTGAGCGCGTTCTACGAGCGTGCCGGCTACTTCTCGAACATCAACGGGACCGAGGGCTCCGTCTCGGTCATCGGTGCGGTCTCGCCGCCGGGCGGGGATTTCTCGGAGCCGGTGACACAGAACACGCTGCGTATCGTCAAGACGTTCTGGGCGCTGGACGCGGACCTCGCGGAACGTCGGCACTTCCCGTCGATCAACTGGAACGAGTCGTACTCGCTGTATCGGGAGCAGCTCGACCCGTGGTTCGTCGACAACGTCCGAGAGGACTGGCCCGAGACGCGACAGTGGGCCATTGACACGCTGGATGAGGAAGCGGAACTGCAGGAGATCGTCCAGCTTGTCGGGAAGGACGCGCTGCCAGAAGACCAGCAGCTGACCCTGGAGATCGCCCGCTACCTGCGTGAAGCGTGGCTCCAGCAGAACGCGTTCCATCCGACCGACACCTACTGCGAACCCGAGAAGACGTACCGCATCATGGACGCCATCAAGACGTACAACGACGAGGCCTTCGAGGCGCTCGATGCCGGTGTGCCCGTCGAGGAACTCACCGATATCGACGCCGCCCCGCGGCTCAACCGGATCGGCGTCCAGGAAGAGTACAACGAGTACATGGACGAACTGGAGGACGACATCACGTCGGAACTCCGGGAGCTATACTAATGAAAGAGTATCAGACAATCACGGAGATCAGCGGCCCGCTGGTGTTCGTCGAGACCGACGAGCCGGTCGGCTACGACGAGATCGTCGAGATCGAGACCAGCGACGGCCAGATGCGCCGTGGCCAGGTGCTGGAATCGGCCAGCGACTACGTCGCGATTCAGGTGTTCGAGGGGACGGAAGGTATCGACCGCGAGGCTTCCGTTCGCTTCCTCGGCGAGACGATGAAGATGCCCGTTACCGAGGACCTGCTCGGGCGGGTCATGGACGGGACCGGCCAGCCCATCGACGGCGGGCCTGAAATCGTCCCGGACGAGCGCCAAGATATCGTCGGCGCGGCGATCAACCCCTTCTCGCGGGAGTACCCCGAGGAGTTCATCCAGACCGGTGTCTCCGCCATTGACGGCATGAACACGCTGGTGCGCGGCCAGAAGCTGCCGATCTTCTCGGCGTCGGGTCTGCCACACAACGATCTGGCGCTCCAGATCGCGCGACAGGCGTCTGTGCCTGAAGAAGAGGAAGGAGACGACGACGAGGGTTCGGAGTTCGCAGTTATCTTCGGCGCGATGGGTATCACGGCCGAGGAGGCCAACGAGTTCATGGACGACTTCGAGCGCACCGGCGCGCTGGAACGTTCGGTCGTGTTCATGAATCTCGCGGACGACCCCGCCGTCGAGCGGACGATCACGCCGCGGCTCGCGCTCACCACGGCCGAGTATCTGGCCTTCGAGAAGGATTACCACGTCCTGGTCATCCTGACGGACATGACCAACTACTGTGAGGCGCTCCGAGAGATCGGCGCCGCACGTGAGGAGGTTCCGGGCCGACGTGGGTATCCCGGGTACATGTACACGGACCTCGCGCAACTGTACGAGCGGGCCGGCCGTATCGAAGGTCGTGAGGGCTCTGTCACGCAGATCCCCATCCTCACGATGCCGGGCGACGACGACACCCACCCGATTCCGGATCTGACCGGCTACATCACCGAAGGGCAGATCTACATCGACCGGGACCTCAACAGCCAGGGCGTCCAGCCGCCGGTCAACGTCCTCCCGAGCCTCTCTCGGCTGATGGACGACGGTATCGGCGAAGGGCTCACACGGGCCGATCACGCCGA
>JAQCNK010000030.1 GCA_028275075.1 Haloarcula sp.
TCGGGCGTGGAAGTCGACCGGATCGCGAGCATCATCAGCCACGACCTCCGGAATCCCCTCGACGTCGCCAACGCTCACCTCCGTGCTGCCCGGAACTCGGGCGACGAGGAGCACTTCGACCAGGTCAACCAGGCCCACGACCGGATGGAACGGATCGTCCGGGACGTGCTGACGCTGGCCCGCGACAAACACGTACTCAACGTCACCCCCGAGGTAGACGTCGAGGCAGTGGCACGAGACGCGTGGGCGACCGTCGAGACTGGGCCGGCGTCGCTCGCGGTTGAAGAGGACCTGCCGGAGACCGACGCCGACTCCGACCGCCTGCAACGACTGTTCGAGAATCTGTTCCGAAACGCCGTCGAGCACGCCTCTACGAGGCCTCCGTCGCAGGCTTCGGAGGACGCTGTCGAGCACGCCCAGGATCTAGAAGAGGAGAATACGACCAGTGTGGGTGGTCGCGACGAGTCGTCCGCATCTCGCGGCGTGGAGGTCACTGTCGGCCGAGCGGACGGCGGGTTCTTCGTGGCCGACGACGGCGTGGGGATCCCGGCTGACGAACGGGAGCACGTGTTCGAACCGGGCTACTCCGCGAGTGGGACGAACAACGGGACCGGGCTTGGACTGACAATCGTCGAACGCATCGCCGAGGCACACGACTGGACGGTCTCGCTTGCGACCGGGTCGACCGGCGGCGCGAGATTCGAGTTTCACCCGTCCTCGGACGGCGACTGACCGCGTGTCGAGGTGCACACGGACCAGACAATGACACTGGATGACCGACTGCAAGCGGCCCCGATAGGGGTCATCGAGACGAACACCGACGGACGCGTCGTTGACGCAAACGAGGCCGCGGCGACGACGCTCGAAACAACGCTGGAGTCGCTTCACGGAATCGATATCCGAGACAAATTTCCAAAGTCAGCCGCTGGTACGCTCCGCGCGGCGTTCGACGGGGATTCCGTGACCGCCCGTTCCTTCGAGGAGTACTACCCGCGGATCGACCGCTGGCTAAGCGTGGACGTCCACGTTGGCGAGACAATCCTCGTGTACGTCCGCGACCGGACCGAACGGAGAGAGGACGCGGAGCGTGTCGAACGCCTGGAACGGCGACTCGAACGGGTACAGGACATAAATGAACTGGTCGCGGCGGTGTTGGGGCGGGTCATCGACGCGTCCGACCGGACGGCAGTGGGCCAGACGGTCTGCGAGCACCTTGGCGGGACCGACCGCTACCGGTTCGCGTGGGTCGGCGAACGGGATTTCCCGGACGACAACCTCCGGACGCTCGCCGCCGCCGGCGACGCACCGGATCTGCGAACCCAGATCGGCGATGCGCTCGAAGCGGAGGGGGCACTCCCCGAACAGACAGCGCTCGAAACCGGGGAGACGCAGGTCGTCGCGACGATCGCCGAGGACGAGACCGTCCCGCGCGGCGTCCGGCGGGCAGCGTTCGGCCACGGCCTCCAGTCGTGTCTGGCGGTCCCGCTCGCCTACCGGGGCACGACCTACGGCGTGGTCTCGGTGTACTCGGGGCGCGAAGACGGGTTCAGCGATGGGGAATGTGCCGGCCTGGAGACGCTCGGTCGCGTCGCTGGCTTCGCGATACGGGCGCTCCGACAGGAGGACCTCCTGGTTGCCGACACCCTCACCGAAGTGACCATCGACGTCGGCGACGAGTCCGTGCCGCTGATCCGGGCGGCCCGCGAGGCCGGATGCCCGATTGCACTGGATGGCGCTGTCCCCCGCGGTGACGGCCCCGTCGTCTGCTATCTCGACCCTGGGCTGGCGGGTGATGATACTGGCGCGATTTCAGGGGGGTCCGACGGTACGGTTTCGGAACTCGAAGACGTGCTGGCCGACGACGAGGCAGTGACCGACGTACGCCGGATCGAGGACGAGGGGAGTCCGCAGTTACAGGCCACGCTCGTCGGCGAGACGCCGGTCACCACGCTCGTCGCCTGGGGGGCGACCGTTACAAGTGCCGAGTATACCGCCGACTCCGGTCGACTCGTCGCCGAGGCACCGCCCGACGGGGACGTTCGGCGACTGGTCGAGGCCGTCGACTCGACGGCCGCGGAGACGGACCTCGTGTCCAAAGCGGAGACGTCGCGGACATCCGACTCCCCCGAGGCGTTCCGGAGCGACCTCGACGAACGTCTGACCGACAGGCAACGGACGGTGTTGCGGACCGCACACCTGTCGGGGTACTTCGCCTCGCCGCGCGGGAGCACGTCCAAAGAGGTGGCGGAGACGCTCGACATCGCCGGTTCGACGTTGTTGTATCACCTCCGACGGGCCGAACAGGAACTCGTCGGCGCGTACTTCGAAACCGACCGTGAATCGCCTCCCACAGACGGCTGAGGTTAGTACTCGTTGCGGTCGATCCCGTCGAACAACGAAAGCATCTCCTCGGCCTCGGGCAGGAGCGACCGGACCCGTTCCTCGACGACCGAGAGACGGGCTTCAATGTCGGCAAGTTTCCCATCGTCTTCGACGTCCTCCGCTGGCAACTGCGCGGTGACGAGCGCCCGGGTCGACTCGATGCGAAAGTACTCGCCCAGTAGCTCATACGCGAGCACCTGACACTGCTGATCGACGGCGGCGATAACGTCCGTCCGGTCGACCGGCTTCGAGAGGTAGTCGTCAAAGGGCATGTCGAGGACGTCCAGGTCGGGGTCGATGGCCGTCACCATGATCACCCGCGTTTCGAGTTCGCGCTCCCGGATGCGCTCTAGCACTTCGTCGCCGGACATCCCCGGCATGTGCCGGTCGAGGAGGACCACGTCGGGGACGTGCCCGTCGCCGACAGTGTCCAGTGCCGCCTCGCCGCTGTACGCGACGGTCACCTCCGCGACGTCTTCGAGGCGCAGTGCGTACGCGTCCGCGACCGTCTTCTCGTCGTCGACCATCAGAACACGCGGTTCCGACACACGCATCCCATCGTTCATGTCGTCTAAACATCTGGCGCGCACCTACTAATATCCCAGTTGATCGCTATCCCGCCGCATCCAAGAGCTCAGTGACGATTGCGATTCCACTGAACGTGAAAACAGGCAGATAGCACAGGTTCGCAGTACTCCGGCCGGGCTCTTATATAATCTGGGGAAACAACTGTTCAGAATATGATATGGGCCAATATTGACTGCTGAATATAGAGCGTGTATGCAACGAAAGGGGATGCCAATAGTAGTATTTCGGCCCACGAAACAGCGGCTGGGTCCTTTTTTGTATGACCAGCGAAACACGATACCGAGTCATGAGCGAACGATCCTGTCCGGATTGTGATGTCCAGATGGAGCAGACGAACGTAACCGCTGAGGGCGTTGGTGACCTGTACATCGAAACTGAGAGAGACAACAGTGTCCTCGACCGCCTCGGTGTCGGGTATCAAACTCCACTTTCTGCATGCCTCTGTCCGAAGTGTGGGCTCACTCGACTATATGCAGACCCCTCTGAGTAGTCGGGGGAGAGAGACGTATGCCCTCTATCGAGTCGTTCCCGACGAAACGCGGTACAGTACGGTTCACCGAGGAGTACGTTTGCTTCGAGGAGTCCTTTTGCGGGTATATTAAATCACTCTACCGAGACTATTGGCAGCGCGGAACGTGGTGGTCTAGTAGTGCTCTTGTTGCCTACGCGCTTGCGTTTCCAATCGGTGTCTGGTGGGTAGCCAGCGCGGTCCGCGGTGGTAACTTCCTCCACATCGCTGCCGTTGGTGGATTGATGCTCGTACTCTGGGCAGTGAATTTTGCACGCGGGTTCCGATCGCCGGACCGAATTCGACTCGATAAGATTGAGCAGGTCGCTGCAACTGATGGTATGAAAGGACTAACACGTCCTCGACTCGTTATCAGATACATTGACGGGGGAACGACCCGCAAACGCCGCGTGAACCTCCCATCACTTTACACGAGTGGTGGAGAGACGGTATACGAACAGGCACAGGAAGCGTTCAGGGAGCGCGGACTCTGAACGACGCCATTATGCGGCGAGGACGTCCGTTGATGGAGTATAGTAATACTGGATATGCGCGATGTATTCAGCACTTGCCGTTGTAACGGCTATCAGACAGGTCAGTTGAGCAACTGCTGAATTTAGAGGTTGTAGTCAGCAATCGGCCATCCGTTGTTTTCACACAGGTCCGAGTGAACCACCCTTCGGAGCAGGACAGGTTTTCACAGCCAGAAACTCGGCCTTCTGTATCATAACCTAACGTCTTTTGAGAACGCATATGGAAACTCAGAGCGACGTTGTCAAGCCGGATACAGGAGTGCGAGAGATGTCTCGGAGTGTGGGCAGTGCCGTGGGACTTGCAGCACTGGGTGTTATTGCCGCCTTTGTGTCAATCGTCGTCGTCAATCCACTGTTTGCCATCATCGAAGCTGAATGGACACTATTTGGGGAGCTATTAGATAATTACATTATCCAACCAGGGTTCGGACTCGTTGCCGCCTGTTACATCTGGTGGCGTGACGACTACACTCCGCTGGACCGGATTCAGA
>JAQCNK010000034.1 GCA_028275075.1 Haloarcula sp.
CAGAAACGCGAACTCGACACGACGACGATCGAGCGTGCGACGTACGTCCCCGACCTGCGGGACCGCGTCACGCAAGACGCAGGATCGTTCCTCCGCGCCGTGGAGGAAGACGTTGTCGAGGAAGACCACGTCCACGCCGAACTCGGCGAGGTGCTCGTCGGGGACGCCCCGGGCAGAGAGTCACCGGACGATATCACAGTGTTCGACTCGGGTGGCACTGCCATCGAAACGGTGGCGGCTGCCAAACTGTTGTACGACCGCGCCGTCGAGCGAGGCGTCGGTGAAGAAATCGAACTCGCGCCCGCGAGCGAAGTAATGTAGTCGTATACTGTCGGCTGTACCATCACGGCAGCAATCGCCCAACCCGGGTTGGGAGAGTATCTCCACGGACGTACAGCCAGCAGTATGAGTCAAGGTCGGGTTCGGCGCTCTCTGGGAATACGGTCCAACAAGCGCGTCCAACCGACTGGATCACTCCTCCTCGGAGCCGGGTTGTTCCCCGTGGAGGGCAAACCACTCCCGCAGCGGGCCGCGAATCCCGTCGACAGTAACAGTCACGTCGCCATTGAACCGCCAGTTCGCGCGCGGTGAGTCCTCACCGAAGTAAATCGGAATGTCGACTTCCAGATCCTCGACAGCCACGTCCAGGGCCTCCTCGCGGTCGACGGTCTCGTCAAGCAGCCGTTCGACAGCCCTCTGTAGTTCGTCGAGATCCGGTTCCGGCATCCCCCTGCTATGGCTCATACAGTCGGGTAACGGCTCCACCTATCTGTTTGTTTCCCCAATCCACGGAGTCTTCAGGACCCAGACCATCAGGTTGGGTATGGAGACACGTGCGGGCCGGTTCCGGGTGTACCGAGTCGTCGAGTCGGTGCCCCACATCAACCTCTTCGACACCGAGGCGATGCGCCTCTACACCGCGTACCAGTCTGGGTACGACGACCGACAGGCTACCATCGATGGACTCAGGACTGGCGACCTCGTCGACGCGACACTCGGCGGTGATCCCGATGATTCCGACGAGGCGTGGTCGATCCAGTCGGTCGAGCGCGTTGCTCGGGTACGGATGGCGTTCGCCGTCGACGCTGCTGTGCCAACTGTTGCCGAGGAGTTGTGGACCGAGGAGCAGGAGCGGCCCGCGGCGACCGTCCTAGAGTGGGAGGATGAGCCAGTCGCCGAAGTCGCCGTCCAACCCCGGGCACCGTTGCCGGGCAAGGCGTTCGTCCCCAGCGTTCTCACCGGCCTGGTCCCCATGGAGGACCGTCTCGGAGAACTACCGTCCGTCGGCAAACCGGTGACCGACGCGCTCTTCGTTGATCCGGACCCGCCACACGCCAACCGCTACTCGCGACCGTTCGGTGCCGTCGTCTTCTTCAGCGCGGCCGGCCAGCCCCTTCGCGACGAGTTCTACGCAGCCTACGATATCGATCCGAGCGAGGACACGCGGCCGGAGTACGACCCCTACGGGATCTAACCCGGAGTGGAAACGGTCGCAGTCGGGAGTCGTGTCCCACAGATCAGTCCGCGACCGCTTCCTCTGAGCCGGTGGCGGCATTGGGGTCCTGAATCCAGAGGTCCCCAAAGAGGTCGTCCTGCTGGAGGATGACGCGGCCCCGGTGGGCCAGAAAGAGCAGGCCGAGAAAGCTCTCGACGCGGGAGCCGCCAGCCGTCTCGACTTCCCGGTAGAGCACTTCTTTGCGGCCCTTGTCGTACTGTTCGCGTACCGCTGCGAAGACGTCCTCGATAATCTCGTCAATCTGCTCGCCGTGAGCAGTCCCGGTCACGTCCGCAGCGGAGGGCTCGTCGTCGAGCCGCATGTCGTCGGCGCCCCGGTAGTCGAGTTCCTGGGTGCCCCGCTGGAACCCCTGTGGCGAGCCGCTGGTGTCGTACTCGCGGGACTCCTTCCACCAGTTGTGCCGTTCAGCCTCTCGTAAATCGTGGACGAGTTCGTCCAGAGTCTGGGGCATCCCGCGGGCCCGACGGCGTTCCAGGCGGCGGTCCATCTCCGACTCCAGCGCGGCGAAGGGATCGGGCTCATCGATGGGGGTGTCCCCAGCCATCGCCTGCTCCCAGGGCTCGACTGAGTCGTCTTCGGGCTCGTCGGTACGTAACATCGCATCGCTTTTCATCCGCACAAGGACGGAGGCGTAGAACAGCGCCCGCCCCGACGTTCGCAGATCGCTCCCGTCGATGGCGTCGAGGAATTTGTCAGTTACCTGCACCACGTCGATATCCCACGGGTCGATCTCGCCGTCGTCCGCAAGCTGAACAAGCACCTCGACGGGTTCTGGCGTGTCGTCGTCATCTTCGCTCGTCTCGGGTCCAGGGCCGTCGCCGTTCGCGCCAGCCTCGGGCGTGGGGTCCACCTCGGCCCCGTCGTCGACACCCGACTCCCCAGCCAGCAGGTCTACGTCAGACTGTTCACCCGGTGACTCCCTGTCTTCGTGGCCCGTGATGTCGAGCGGAATATCGTCAGTCATAGATACTCAGTCATCTGCGACCACTTCCTCCTCGTCGGCCTCCCCGGAGAGGTCGATCCCGGTCACGGCCGAGACGTTGTCCCCCTGCATCATCACACCGATAGCCCGCTCGGAGCGTTCCAGCAGCGCCGAGCGGTGCGAGACGACGACGAACTGAGCGTCGCCGGCGAGTTCATCGACGAGTTCGCCGACGAGATCGGCGTTTTTCGCGTCAAGGAACGCATCGACCTCGTCCAGCGCGTAGAACGGTGCGGGGTTGTGGCGCTGGATAGCGAATATGAAAGCCAGTGCTGTCAGTGACTTTTCGCCGCCGGACATCGCTGCCAGGCGCTGTATCGGCTTGTCGCCGGGCTGGGCCTTCATCGTCAGTCCGCCTTCGAACGGGTCGTCCTCGTCTTCGAGGTGGAGGTGACCGGTACCGTTCGATAGCCGTTCGAATATCTCTTCGAACTGCTCGTTGATGTCGTCGAACGCATCCATGAACGTCGCCTTCTTTTTTTGCTCGTAGCTGTCGATTCGCTCTCGTATCCCGTTGGCTTCCTCGACAAGCGTCTCCATTTGCTCCTCTAGCTCCCCGAGGTCCTCGGCCACGCGGTCGTACTCCTCGATAGCGCGCATGTTGACCGGCTCCAAAGCCTCCATCTCGCCGGTCAGGCGCTCGATTTCGGACTCGACAGTCTCGTGATCGGGGACATCTTCGGGGTCGTAGTCGCCGACTTGCGCTTCGAGTTCATCTATCTCCCACTCGAGACGGTCGCGGTCCTCGCGCTCGGCTTCGAGATCCCGTTCGACATCGGTGACCGTCGACTGCTGCTCGTCGCGGGCCGCCGTCGCCTCCTGAAGCGAGTCTCGAAGGTCCTCGCGCTCGCGCTTGAGTTCGGCGAGTTCGCTTTCGAGTTGCTCGACCGCCTGCTCTTTCTCAGCTTTCAGCTCGCGTTTCTCCGCGACCTGTTCCTCTAGCTCCGCGATGCGCGTTTCCTTCTCTGCCTTGCGGTTCTGGGCGGTCTCGATGTCGTCGTGGAGGTCCTCGATGGCGTCCTCGGCGTACTGCTTTTCGAGCTGTAATTCGTTTAGCTTTGCGTTGAGATCATCGTCCCGATCTTCGAGGGTATCGATCTCCGCACGGATCTCCTCCCGCTCGTCGGTCAGATCGGGCAGTTCTGAGTCCTGCACCTCGGCCTCGAGTTCCGCGATGTCGGCCTCGATATCGGCGATGTCGTCGTTGGCCGCTTCGATATCGGCCTCCAGTTCGTCCATCTCGTCGGCGACGTCTTCGCGCTCGGCGGTGATCTCCTCGATAGCCTCGTTGAGATCGTCGATTCGTTCGCGTGTCTGCTCTCGCTCCGCTACTTTGCGTTCGATGCTGGTCTCGATGTCGCGTACCTGCTCGGTCGCGTCGGACTCCCGGTCGCGGGCGTCGTCGAGGCGCTCCTCCACGTCCCTGAGCTCCTCGCGCACGTCGGTCCGCTCGTCTTCCAACTCCTGAATCCGGGTCGCGACCCGCTCCAACTGGCCAGCCCCACCGGAAAAGGAGTATCTGGTGCCCGATGAGGAACCGCCGGTCATGGCGCCGCTTTTCTCCACGAGGTCGCCCTCCAGTGTGACCATCCGATACTCCCCCATCAGACCCCGCGCGGTGTCCATCCGGTCGACGATGACTGTATCGCCCAGCACGTACGAGAAGACACCCGCGTACTCGCGGTCGAAGTCCACGAGGTTGTATGCGAAGTCGATGACGCCGTCGGCGTTTGGCAGCGACGGGAGCGAGCGGTTCTGCATCTGGGTTATCGGCAGGAACGTGGCCCGGCCGGCCGACCGCGACTTCAGGAACTCGATACAGGACTGGCCGACGCCGTCGTCGTCGACGACAACATGAGCGAGCCGGCCGCCGGCGGCGGTCTCACAGGCGGTGGCGTACTCCGGGTCGACTCCGCCGAGTTGGCCGACGGTTCCGTGGACGCCCTCGCGGCCGGCGTTCAGGACCGCAGTGACCGCGCGCCCGTACGAGGAGTCACCGTCCTGGCCCGCCTTCGCCTCGAGTTCGGCGTACTCCTGTTGTTTCGCGCTGATTTTGTCCTCGAGCCCATCGAGGTCGGACTGGAGTTCGCGTTTCTCGGCCCGGAGGTCGTCGACGACCTCGCCGATAGTCGCCTTGTTTTTCTTCGCTTTCTCCAGTTCGGCCTTCAGGTCCTCGATATCGGCTTCGAGAGTGGGTATCTCCGCCTCCAGCGCTTCGATGGTCTCCCGTTTCTCGTCTTCCTCGTTGGAACGGCGTCGCGCCTCGTCAAGCAGGCGGTCCTGCTCGCGCTGTCGGTCGTTGCGCTCGGCCTTCGTCGCCTCCAACTCGTCGCGCTTGGCTTCGAGTTCGTCCTTTATTTCCTCGAATTCCTCACCGATATCGTCGATCCGAGACTGGACGTCGGCCAGCTCGCTCTCCTTGCTGGCGATATCCGTTTTGACGTTTGACTTCTCGACTTTCGTCTCGCGGATATCGCTGTCCAGTTCGTCGATGGTCTCCTGCTTGCGGTCGATCTGGACGAACGCCTGCCTGCGTTCGTTCTCGGCGGCCTCGACAGCCTCCTCGGCGGTGGCTATCTTGTCTTCCAGCCGCGAGATGTCGCCCTTTATCTCCTCGATATCGCGCTTGATCGCGAGCTGCTCGTCTTCGCCTTTGCGCTCGATTTCGTTGTTGAGCTCGTGGAGTTCATCCTCCAGCCGGACGACCGTGCCCTGACGACTGTCGAGTTCCGCCTGCAGCTCGGCGAGTTCGCCTTCGAGTGTCTCGATTTCGGCCTCCGTATCGGCCAGTTCCTCGCGTTTGTCTTCGAGTTCGGCGGCTTTGCGATACCCCTCGTACTCAGATTTCTGTTCCCGGAGGTCCTGATATTGGAGGGCAGTCTCGCGCTCGTCTTCAAGCTGGTCGAGACGTGCTTGTTTCTCCTCGATTCGCAGTTCGGCCTCGTCGATTCGCTCTTCGACGACCTCCAGTTCCTCGAACGCGTCAGCCTTCTTCGCGTCGAACTGGGCGACTCCGGCGATCTCGTCGATGATCTCCCGCCGGGAGCCGGCAGTCATGTTGATAATCTCAGTGACATCGCCCTGCATGACAACGTTGTACCCCTCGGGCGTGACCCCGGCCTGGGCAAGCAGGTCCTGAATGTCTGAGAGGTTGACCGAGCGACCGTTGATGTAGTAGTAAGAGTAGTAGTTGTCCTCAGTCTCTTTCACGCGGCGCTTGATAGCGATTTCGTCCACGTCGCCGATATTTTCCGTGCCGGCGGCGTTGACGACTTGCCCACGGGAAACGGTCCGATCCTCGTTGGCGAGGATGACCTCGACGCTGGCCTCTCGCTCGCCGCTGTACTCGACGTCCTCATCGGCGTGACCGGGGTTGTAAATGAGGTCGGTCAGCTTCTCGGCGCGGATGCCCGACGTGCGAGCGAGTCCGAGCGCGAAGAGGATGGCGTCGATGATGTTGGATTTGCCCGAACCGTTCGGGCCCGAAATCGTCGTAAAGTCCTCATAGAACGGGATTCGGGTCTTTCGCCCGAAGCTCTTGAAGTTGTCGAGGACGAGCTCTTTGATATGCATACAGTGAGCGGGGCCGCCCGTTTAGGCTACGATGATGTCGGAGCCGGCATCGTCGTCGTCGGCCTCCGATTCGGCCTCGGGGTCAGCCATGTTGTCAGTCTCCTCGGGGGCCTCCGTGTTAGATGTATCGGCCTCGGGAACCAGAATCTCGTCGTCGGCCGCGGTGGACTCATCGGACGCCTCGGCCTCCGTCGCTTTCTCGTCCGCCTGTTCCGGTGCTGACTGACTGGGGCCGCTCTGCCCGTCGACAGCGTTTTCCAACTCGCGGATGCGGACCTTGCACTCAACCAGCTCGTCGGTCAATCCCTCAACAGACGCTTCCAGTTCCTGAACGCGCGTTTCCAGTTCCTCGACGCGGTTGCCACACATATGTTACTCAGTGACGGTCTGGCCACATAAGCGTACGTCAGACAACAGTTCATATTCCGATAGATATCGCCTTTCGGGGCTCTG
>JAQCNK010000038.1 GCA_028275075.1 Haloarcula sp.
ATAGGCTCTTAAATGTATCTAATACATCATTTTATGCAGAGTAGTATTGTGTATTATAGGAATTACTATACAAACACTTTTATACCTCTACCGTATACATTTAGCCACGTCACATGAACGCTGAAGATTTCCCGACCCCGGACGCAGAAGTCGAATCGGTCACACCCGAGGCGCTGAAACAGCGCATTGACGACGGAGAATCGGTCACAATACTCGACGCGCGCATGTCTGGTGACTACGAAGAGTGGCACATCGACGGGGAGAACGTCGAATCGGTCAATGTTCCGTACTTCCACTTCCTTGACGAAGAACTGGACTCGGACATCATCGCAGATGTCCCGGATGACCGTGAGGTCACGGTCCTCTGTGCCAAAGGCGGTGCCAGCGAGTACGTCGCCGGCACGCTCGCGGAGCGTGGCTACGACGTCCACCACCTCGAAGATGGGATGAACGGATGGGCGAGCATCTACGAGACCGTCGAGGTCGCCGACTACGACGGGGCCGGAACGCTGCTGCAGTACCAGCGTCCCTCGTCGGGCTGTCTGGGCTATCTCGTCTACGACGACGGCGAGGCCGCCGTCATCGACCCGCTGCGTGCGTTCACGGAGCGCTACCTTGACGACGCCGAGGAGCTGGGTGTTGACCTGCAGTATGCGCTGGACACACACATCCATGCGGACCACATCTCGGGCGTGCGCGACCTTGCTGACGAGGGCGTTGAGGGCGTCATCCCCGACGCCGCGGTCGACCGCGGGGTCACCTACGCGGACGACCTGACCAACGCCGAGGACGGCGACGAGTTCCACGTCGGCGACGCCACCATCGAGACCGTCGCGACGCCCGGCCACACGACCGGGATGACCTCGTATCTCGTTGACGGCAGCCTGCTCGCCACCGGCGACGGGCTCTTCGTCGAGAGCGTCGCCCGCCCCGACCTCGAGGAGGGCGACGAGGGCGCACCCGACGCCGCACGGATGCTGTACGCATCGCTTCAGGAGCGCGTGCTCACGCTGCCCGACGACACGCTCGTCGGTGGCGCACACTTCAGCGACGCGGCCGTCCCCGCCGAGGACGGGACTTACACCGCACCCATCGGCCAGCTCGTTGAGGAGATGGACGCGCTCACGATGGACGAGGACGACTTCGTCGAGACGGTTCTGGCCGATATGCCCCCGCGGCCGGCCAACTACCAGGATATCATCGCGACGAACCTCGGGCAGAACGCCGTCGACGACGAGGAGGCGTTCACGCTGGAACTGGGTCCGAACAACTGTGCCGCGAGCCAGGATTCGCTCGCGGGTGACTGAACGGGTCGATGGTAGCTGACCCAGTCCCGCTGCAGCTGGCCGCCGAGCTGTTCCCCAACGGTATTAGCCGGTACGCTATCGGCGGGCTCTTCGTCGGCCTCGGCGCGGCCGTCATCTATGTCGGTACGGGCATCAGTGCCGGCGCGAGCACGTTCCTCGAATCGACGCTGTCGTACGTCTCGAGCCGGTCGCGGTTCCAGCAGTACGTCGCCTCGCGGGACTGGCGGCTCGTGTTCACGTTCGGAATCGTCCTCGGTGCCGCGGTGTACGCGGTCGTCTATCAGGGCGGCGCGTGGACCACCGAGGTCTCCTGGTGGCGGCTGCTGATCGGTGGCGTCTTCGTCGGCATCGGCACCCGCGTCGGGAAGGGCTGTACCTCGGGCCACGGCGTCTGTGGCGTGGGGTCGGCCTCGAAGACCTCTATCGCGGGCGTGCTCGCCTTCCTGCTGGTCGCGATACTGACCGCACAGGTCGTCGCCGCACTGGGGGCGACGCCGTAATGGCGACCGATCGGCACCCGCTGTTCATCCCGCTCGTGCTGGTCGGCGGGCTCATCTTCGGCTTCGGCCTGGGCTACAGCCACATGGCCCGCCCGGAGGTGGTGTTGAACTTCCTCCAGTTCGAGGACTTCGGCCTGCTGTTCGTAATGTTCGGCGGGGCGGCTGTGACGGGGGTCGTGTTCTTCCTCGCGCCGCGGGTGCTGGACCGGGCGCCGCTGACTGGCGATCGGTTCGAACGGCGGCTGAAGTCCTTCGACCGCAACGTCCTGGTCGGTGGCGCCATATTCGGCGTCGGCTGGGGGCTGTCGGGCATCTGTCCGGGCGCCGCCTACGCCAGCCTCGGTATTGGCAACGTGACCATCCTTTGGGCGCTCGCGGGGATGTTCCTCGGGGCGTACCTGCAGGGCTGGTGGCGAAGCCGAGCAGCCGACAGCGTCGACCCCGCCCCCACGGGAGCGGACTGACAACCGATATTTTACTCGACCATGGAACTCGCAGTCATCGCGCTCTTTCTGACCGCCGGTATCGCCAGTCTGTTCATGTCGTGGGTCATCGGTGCCGGGTCCAGCGGCGCGACTCCCTTTGCGCCCGCCGTCGGCGCCAACGCCATCTCAACGATGCGTGCGGCCTTTGTCGTCGGCGTCTTCGGGCTTGCGGGCGCGGTGACACAAGGCGCGAACGTCTCGGAGGCCGTCGGTCGCGGGCTCGTCGGCGGTGTCAGCCTCCCCGCGGCGGGCGTCATCGTCGCCCTGTTCGTCGGTGCCGGGCTGATGGCCGTCGGTATCTACACCGGCTACCCAATCGCGACGGCCTTTACCGTCACTGGTGCGGTCATCGGCGTCGGGATGGCGCTGGGCGGCACGCCGGTGTGGGCCAAGTACCAGCAGATCGGGACCGTGTGGCTGCTGACGCCCGTCGTCGGCGGCGGCATCGCCTACGGCATCGCGAGCGTGTTGCCACGGGCGGACGTCCCCGAACGGGTGACCATCCCGGCACTGGCCGCGCTCGTCGGTGTCGTCATCACGAACGTCGATTTCGCGGCCCTCGGGCCCGGCGGTGAGCCGGGCTCGCTCACGGGGCTGGGACAGCGACTGGTCGGGGTCGACGGCCTGGCGGCGACTGTCGCGCTCTCGGCCGGTGTCGCACTGGCCGTCGCCGGCCCGGTGTACTGGGACGTCCGCCGCGACGAGAGCGGGGGACTCAGGCACGTCCTGCTAGCGCTGGGCTCGCTGGTCGCCTTTTCTGCCGGCGGGAGTCAGGTCGGTCTGGCCGTCGGCCCGCTGCTCCCGCTGCTCGACGAGGTGGGGATGCTCTCACCGGCTGTCGTCCTCCTGGGCGGCGGTCTCGGTATCCTCGTGGGCTCCTGGACCGGCGCGCCACGGATGATAAAATCGCTAGCACAGGACTACTCCTCACTGGGGCCGCGGCGGTCCATCGCCGCGCTCGTCCCGTCGTTCCTCATCGCCCAGCTCGCCGTCTTGCTCGGCGTGCCAGTCTCGTTCAACGAGATCATCGTCAGCGCCATCATCGGGAGCGGTGCCGCGGTCGGTGGCAGCGAGGCCGTCGACCCACAGAAGATTCTGCTCACGGTCGGCGCCTGGGTCGGCTCCTTTGCCCTCTCCTTTGGCCTCGGATTCGGGTCCATGGCAGCTATCGGGTCGTTTTGACGGCCGCTTTCAGGTGGTTCGGGGCGGCGGGACGATGAAGACGTTCCCGTTCGCACGGGCCACGATGTCTTCGGAGACGCTGCCGAGCAACAGCCGACGCATCCGGCTTCGGCCCCGGGAGCCGACGAGAGTCGTCGTCGGCGTCACCGCGTCCTCGACGGCCAGAATCTCCTCGGCGGGGTCACCCTGTCGGACCTCGACGGTCGTCTCGATGTCCCACTGCCCGAGCGTCGAAGCGAGCTCGTCCAGCTGGTTGTTCGGGTCCCCGTCGGTCGCGCCCGGGTCCTTGGGCGATTCGACATGGACGAGCGTCGCCTCCTGTGTGGCGTGGCGCAGATACGAGAACGCGTCGAAGGCCCGCTCGGCGTTCTCCGAGAAGTCGGTCGCGTAGAGCATCCGCTGGAACAGGTGTTCTCTGAGCACCTCGGGGTCATCAGCCTCGCGTTCGACCCGGTTGACCAGGAGCGGCACCACGGTCGTCCGCGCGAGATTCCGGGCTGTCGACCCGATTACGCGGTTCTCAAGCGGGCTCTGCCCGCGGGAGCCGATGATCGTCATGTCGGCTTTCTCGGCCTCCGCGATGCCGTTGATGCGTCGGTGTGGGGTCCCGCGCACAACGTGTGTCTCGGTGTCGAAGCCGGCGTTTTCCATCACGGTCCGATAGCGAGCCAACCCCTGCTCGCGGCGCCTGCTGAAGTTCATCCCCGGCATCCCCGCGTGGACGTTCGACGGGATGACCGTGACGAGATGGATGGTGTCGACACCGATGCGTTCGAGACAGTCGAGACACGTCTCCGACGCTATCGCCGCCTCACTGGCCGCCGAGAGGTCTGTCGCATAGATGGCCCTCATACACGTAGGTACGTGACCCACCACTAATATTGTTTGTATTGGACAATACCAAAGGCGACATCGTCCCCGACAGCCGACCGCCGCTCCTGTGCTGACGACCGCCGGTCCCACACTGTATTGTGGGGCGCGCGCGAGTTTATTTCGCCCAAACGAGGTAGTTATAATCAGTATGGCCGGGC
>JAQCNK010000040.1 GCA_028275075.1 Haloarcula sp.
GGGTGACCTCGGCAGCGTCGGCGAGCGCTGCCTGGGTGACCCGTTCGTCCTGTTCTCGGGCTGCCTGATACACACAGCCAGCCGCGACACCCGCGGGATTGTACCCGTTCGCGACACCGGTGCGCACTGCCTGTTTCCCGAGCGCCGCTGCTCGCTGGCGGGTCCCCGCTGAGAGGCCGAGTGCCGAGGTGACTCTCGGGACGTACTCGAGAGGCTCCATCGGTACCGTCGAAAGTTCGAGCTCCCGGTTGAGCACGCTGTATGCGTTCTGAACGCGCTCGTGGGAGACGGCCGAGGTCACGCTGACTTCTTGGAGCGTTCGGGGCAGCCCGGCACACCGACACGCGGCGTAGACGCTGGCGGCAGCCATCGCCTCGATCGACCGGCCACGAATGAGATCCTCGCCGGTAGCAGTTCGGTAGAGGCGACAGGCTTGGTCGCGGAGGCTCCGTTGAAGATCGAGTGCGCCGACAATCCGCCGAACCTCCGAGAAGCCGTGGGCCAGGTTCTGCTCGGCCTTACTTGACCAGCGTCCGCGCCGGTGTTCACGCCGGAGGCGAGCGATCTGACTCCGTTTCCGGCCTGATAGCGTTGAGCCATTGGCGTCGGCCTGATCGAAGCCAATCTCACTCGAAAGTCCGTGGTCGTGGCGGATCGGCGTCAGCGGTGGACCGGTTCGCTTGCGCTCGTTGCCCTCCGTCTCGTCGAATGCCCGCCACTCCGGACCGTGGTCGATAGGGCGATCCTCGAGGACCAGCCCGCAGTCCTCACAGGCTGTTTCGATGCTGCTTGTGTGGACGAGGCCGCCGCACTCCGGACAACCGCTTCTGGACCGTTCGATGGAGGTGACGTCCTCGTCGAACGTCCGCTCGTAGACGTGTCTTAGTGACATGGTTCACGCGGAGAGGCCGACACTGTCGGTCGACTCCCCGCGCTCCATTGGAGATGATAAAATCAGCTCGTAGTAGAGCCGCATCTAGATTAAATCGAATGGCGCTGACGCGAGCACTACCGGCACTACGAGTGGAGTCCGGGATTTATTCAGCGAGATCGAGTACCGTCGCCTCCGACAGCTCTCGAATGCGAGACGGTGCAATCGGGAACACCGCCTCGGGCGTGCCAGCCGCCGCCCAAACGGTGTCAAACTCCGTCAGAGTCTCATCGAACAGAACGGGAACCGCAGCATCGTGACAGAACGGCGGGACGCCGCCGATCGACCAGCCGATCCGGTCTTTGACCTGTTCGGCGTCAGCCATCGACACTGACTCATCCGGAGTGTCAAAGTGAGCGGCAAGCTTCGACTCGCTCACGTGGTTCGCACCACTGGTCACGACCACGACCAGATCGTCGTCGACGGACATAACGATACTGCTAGCGATTTGAGTGACTTTGCAGCCGATCGCATCGGCCGCGTCGGCAGCCGTCTTCGTTCCTTCAGGAAACTCGTGGACGTCGACCTCAACGCCGTACTGTTCATGAGCTTGATCAACGAAGCGCTCGGCGCTCGGGTGCATAGCCGCGCTGTCGTCACCCCAGAGGAAAACCTCACCGGAGCCTTCGCGCGGATGCCTGATCTGGCAGACAACACGACAGAAGAGCAGGAAGCGACAAACGTGCTCATGTATGAGCCGATTTGTGCACGTTATATTGTAGGCGGGCTTCGAAGCGGCCGTGTTTACGGGGCAGCACTGGCCGTATCGCCAGCCTCCGGATCGAACGGGGGGTTGACCACTCGTCGTCGTTCGGCCGCGGCCGATCGCGGACCTGAATGAACGCGACCGAATCTGTGTCGCCGCGCCGCGCCATCTCGTCAGCCGTCTGGAGTTGCGAGTCGATCAGTTTGTTCTGCTGGCGTGACCACTCCTCGTCGTCGTGGGTACAGACGTGCTTGGCCTAGCGCTTGATGAACGCCCGCCGCGCCTTGACGTTCTGCCGCTGGAATCGTTCGAACTCATTAGAGATCATTCGTTACCATCTAGTATACCGACTGGTGGAAGTCAACTCACTTAATCCGATGTGTCGATTGTAGGAGTAGAGACCAACCAATTGCGGCGAGACCTGTCCGTGATAGTGAGACAATACAGAGAACGCAATCACAGATGAGCACGAACACTGCGACCCGACGGCGACAGACATTAGCTTCACGTCCGATTAATGGCGCGTTCGCGACGAGACCCGTGGCGTCACTGTCTGGGCCAGGATCCGGGAAGCAGCGCTTAACGCGCTCAACGGGGCTGTCGCGAACGAAATCGAGACCGGCCCTGATGTCGAGGTCAACGCTGACGATCCATTCTTTACAGCATCGACGTTTTCGAGTGGTCGGTCAGATGTCTCCCGGAACGTCGACGAGTTCCTTGCTGCGGACACCTATCGGGACAAACTCGGCTCCAGCGAGAGTTCCTAATCAATCACGTGATTTCCTCGATCAACTCGAATCCGTCTCTAAACTGAGCACGCTCGTCGAACCCGTTTCGTGACAGTGCCGATATGATACCGTTGCCGGCGTCGGTATCGGTCGTCACGACGCACGCGAAGTCGGCGTCGCCCTCCTCGAGACGTTCAGCCGCAACGGCCGTAAGCGCGGTATCCGCTTTTTCGATCTGATCCTCCGGTCGGTTCGATGACTGCGCAATATACGTCCGGACATCGTCCATGACCTGTGACACCGTGCTGATCGTGTAGTCCGGTTCCGCAGCGACCGTTACCCAGCCGGCAGTGACCGCGCTGTTGATCGGGGTCTGACTTGGTGTACTCCGGTCCGGAGCGCCACCCAATTCGTCGTACACTCGTTGCGGGATCACGAACGAGAGGCTGTTGCGCTGAGCGAACGTTTCGAGCGCTGTGTATTTGTTGTTCTGCTGGCGACCACAGGCGATGAACACTCCCGTATCTACGACCCAGAGGACACCCTCTCCCATCGGGTCGAATGGTTCATTCATCGCTATGCTCTCTCAGCCCTCCGTCTCGGGCGGTCGATTGCGAGCATTTTGAATGTCCTCGACGTACGGATCGACCGTCTGCATGTCGAGCACGATGTCTCGAAGCGCGTGCAAAATGGCGATGGCGAAGGCTGGCTGGAGATCCAGCTCCCGCGCAGCCAAGCGCTCGGACATCTTGCCCTCAGCGTACGGAATCGCGTAGGTGAGTGCGGCGGCGAGTTTCCCGAGGCCGTGCCGTTGGATTAGGAGGTCGAGGTCTTGATCTTTCGACGAGCGGCCGAAGGCTTCGATGAGAGTCGGGGTAACCGTGTATTCGTCTCCACCAAGATTCGCGGTGAGCATAATCGGGACCGCTGAATACGTGTGCGTCTTCTGCTCCTCGTCCCGCGTAAGCACCTCCAGATCGACGAGCGTGCCCGTATCCGAGTACGCCGTTGTTTGGGGTATCTCTAATGCGTCGACGACATCGTCAACGGTAACCTCGTCCTCACGGAGGATGAACGTATAAATTCGCGCCAACCGCGGCTCTTCCAAGAGCTGGGCGACCGATAGGAGGCCGTTAACAGCGCGCTCAGGGTCCCCGGCGGCTTTCGACATACAATTCATAATTTATGTATTGAGTAATAACGCTTGGGGAAGCACCGGCGACCGTACCCAGACGCCTGTGTCGCGTCACTGGAGCGCACTGAATTTGTGAAGTTTCCGCGTAGCGGGTGTGGGTGATTTGTGGGGGATCCCTCGAAAACAGCCGACTAGATGTCTGTAGCGGCGATACAGCTAAGCGTCGCTACGGGGAGTAGAATGTGAGGCTGAGTAGAGCCTCACGAATGGAATGGTGTATTCCAATGGACAGTAGCAACCAATCCGATAAGAAGTTATCGGGAACTCAAAACGAGACGACAGAACCGACCACGACAGATGCGACCGCTCTCACGCGGCCGACCGACACGCCATCCCCAGCCTTCCGGGCCGACCGGGAGCACAGCGAGCGTGCCGGCTCCCTTGATGACCGCTCCGCATTGGTGTGGGCACTCTCGGGATTGCTGCACGCGCTCGTCACCGAGGACACCGAGTCGTCGACGAGCACCGCGACCGACGGGACGACGATCGACGAGTCGACGGGATACACCGAACGGACCGCCTCGAAGGGCGAGTACGGCTCCCGGACGGAACCCGTCGACGGCGTCTACGGCCACACCGCTGACGGCGATCCTGTGGTTGCCCCGACCGGGCGACTCGCAGCGAGCCGGATCGACGCCAACTGGACGCCCGGCGACACGCTCTACGAGCCAGACAAGGCTGGAGCAGTTACCGCGGCGACCGGAACGAACGCCAGTTTTCTGTTCGCCGAGCAATCCGGTGACCAGCAGACGACGTTCGCGATCACGTACGACCACACGGCGGGCCCGACGCTCGTCGACCCGAACGGTGAGCGTATGATCGGCATTGCGAGCGGCCT
>JAQCNK010000043.1 GCA_028275075.1 Haloarcula sp.
CGCCATTCCGGGCCGCGGTCGATTTCGTCGGACTCGACCACGAGGCCGCAGTCTTCACACACCGTCTCGCCGTGTTCGTCGTCGATGACCAGCGAGCCGCTACACTCGGGGCAGGCTGTCGCCGTTGACTCCGTGGACTCTGTTTCTTCCTCTCCGGTTCGCTGTCGTGTTCGTGTTTGCTTGTTCATTGGTAGCGATGGCGGGCGCTCACCGGGTACAGGAGACTGCTGAAGAACCCGGCGGCAATCGGTAAGTTTGAAACCGTTCGAAAGGCATTTAAAAATTTTGGTTTCTCCTTGAGGATGCCAGTTACAAGCCACAAAACACCGGTTCATGTGACGCCTGCCCGGCCATTCAAATAACAACTATAATGAACCATCCGGTAGTTCCCCCGGTCATGCACGTCGCCATCGGGAGCGAGAACCCGGTGAAAGTGGACGCGGTCGAGCGTGTTCTCCCGGACGTGGACACGACCGCTGTCGCGGTCAGTTCGGGTGTCCCTGAGCAACCCTGGGGTCGCGCGGAGACGGTCCGGGGTGCCGGCAACCGCGCGGATGCCGCTCTGTCGGGATCGAGCGGTGAGTACGGGGTCGGTATCGAAGGTGGCGTCGCCGACCGCGAGGTGCCGGCTGGTGTGTGGCTTATCATGTGGGCCGCTGTCACCGACGGACAGACGACCCACTTCGGCGCTGGGCCCTCGGTTCGACTCCCCGAGAGTATCGCCGAGCGACTCCGTGACGGCGCGGAACTCGGTCCCGTCCTCGACGATGAACTGGGTCGCCACGAACTCGCGAAACAAGAGGGGGCTATCGGCGTCTACACCGCTGGCCGAGTCGGCCGGGCCGACGCTCTGGAGGATGCCGTTGCCGGGGCGTTCGGGCAGTTTTTGCGAGCGAGCGACGACTAACAGCTGACAGTATCAGTCACCGGCTTCTGGCTGGATGTCGCTGGCACTCTGTGACTCCTCGACGGCGGTGGTCAGCGAGACGTTGAGCCAGGCCATCGAGGCGAGACCGCCCAGAAGGGTGACGGCGTTCTTGACGGCGTGGTCGACGATAGCGATGCTTAGCGCGGCGGCAACGCCCACCGGCGTCAGTGGCGCGACGATGATCGTGAAGGCGCCTTCATAGAGCCCGACACCGCCGGGGGTCAACGGGAGCACTTTCGCGAGGTTGCCGACGCTGACCGCAAAGAAGCCGACGGCGACCAGCGATGGAGTCAGCGCGTAGCCAAAGGCCGCGAAGATGGCGAGTGCGGTTAGCACGTCCAGCGACCAGATTGCGAGGCTACCGATA
This sequence comes from Haloarcula sp., assembly GCA_028275075.1. Classification (GTDB taxonomy): domain Archaea; phylum Halobacteriota; class Halobacteria; order Halobacteriales; family Haloarculaceae; genus Haloarcula. The sequence continues at coordinate 1,296 of JAQCNK010000043.1, forward strand.
CCGACACGAGCGAACGCCGATCCGTCGGCGGTCACGGTCTGGATATCGGCGACGAACCCCTCAACGATTCCGGCGACGTAGTCGGCGTAGGAGTCCTCGGAAAAGCGGCCGATGGTCGCCCGGACGAAGTTCCCGTCCGTGCGGGCGCTGGCAACAATGGCTACGACGGCGCCGATAGCAGCCAGCCCCACACCGGCGGCGACGTAGACAGCTGTCTGGCCGCTCTGTACGGTCTCGGCACCGCTGACGGCGTTTCCGGCCAGGGCGGCAAACAACTCGCTCGCGGAGCCGGTGGCGGCCAACCCAACCATCATGATGCCGGCCAGCACGGTGATGGTAAGCAGGTCGAACACCCGCTCAACAGCAAGCGACGCAAAGCCCGAGGGATAGGAGATGGACCGGCGTGCCTTGACGACGTAGGCGCGCACTCCGTCACCGAGTCTGGCCGGGAAGACGAGATTGCCGGTCTGACTGATGAACACCGCGCCAGTGAGGAAAC
>JAQCNK010000053.1 GCA_028275075.1 Haloarcula sp.
CGACCCGTATACGCTCACGGTTGCGCCGTTCGCTATGGCCGCCTCGCGAACGTCAGATATCCGGTGTGGCCGACACCGCCAGTCGAGGGGCGTGAGCCGCGGTCGTCGAAGTCCATCTCCCGTTGGATGGTATCGAGGGTTTCGATGTCGTCCAGTCCCACCTCGCGGGCCGCAGCAACGACCTCGCGGGTGTTCTCGACAAACGGGGAGTACACCGCCAGCGAGCCGCCACGCGAGAGCAGCGTCGGAGTGCGCTCGACGACGGCCGGAGCGTCCTCGGTGTCCAGTGTCACCACGTCGAAACCCGACAGTTCGTCGAGGGCGTCTGTCACATCGCCGGTCCTGATCTCGACTCGATCCGCGACGCCTGCGATCTCCATGTTGTTACGTGCTACCTCGGCGAAGTCGGGATCGATTTCGTAGCTAACCACGTCGGCACCCATCCGGCCCATGTAGGCGCTAAGAATGCCTGTCCCGGTCCCCGCATCCAGCACGCGGTCGCCGGCAGCAACGCCGGTCTTACCCACGACTAGCCCAACGTCGCGGGGCATCATCGGCGCGCCGGTGCGGTCGAGATGGGTAAAGAGGTCCGGCCCGCGTAGCCGCCGGACGGTGAAGGCGTTGCCCAGATGTGTCTCAACGACGTCGCCGGGCGACACCTCGTCTGGTACTTCCAGAATACCGAGGTCGGACTCGAATCGCTCGCCGGGTTCGAGCAAGTGCTCGCGATCCTCGTGAACGAACAGGTACACGCTACTCCAACTCGTCGACCGCGTCCGCGAGGTCGCCGTCGTTTGCCTCCAGCGCCTCGCGGGCGGTGTCCTCGTCGACACCGGTCCGCATCGTGACGATTTCAACGTCGTCAGCGTCTACCACGCCGCCCTCGTCCGAATCGTCGGCCGTATCGCTCGCGCTCTCGCCGCGTTCGCGGCTCTCGGGCTCGCCCACGACCTGATAGGTCTTCTGTCCCTGGGCTTCCATCAGCTGGACATCCGCATCGGTGAAGACGAACTCCTCATCGGAGGTCCGGATAATCACTTCCTCGGCATCGATATCCTTCATGTCGATACCCATCTGTTCCATCATCTTCTGCATCTTGCGCGGGTCCATCCCGCCGCCGCCACCAAACATACCCGACGGTGCGCGTTCTGGATAAAAAAGCCCACCGACCCGCTTCGTTCCCCAGCCACACCGGGTGGCTCCTGTCTGCCGTAGCGACGGCTCACACACAGCTTCCGTACCGATTCCGACGGTCACGCCCCCCAGGTTATCTGGACGCTGTTGTCCCGGAGCATGATGTCGTAGGTCGATCCGTCGCGTATATCGTCGACCCCGATGTTGAGTGTGATCGTCCGCTGTAACCCATCCGAAATGGCCGTCGTGAGTTCATACGTGCCCGGTTTGCCGATACCGGGGTCGAACTCATGTGGCGCGCCCGCGTCGAGAGTCACAGACTCCGCAAGGACGGTCGGGCCGTCGTCGCGGACCAGCGTCACCCGGACCGTGGCACTGGTCGCTTGCTCGTTGGTGACGACGAACAACACCGGGTCGTTGGGAGCAGGTGTGACCGTGCCGGTGGGCTCACCCCGACAACCGGCTAACGAGGCTGCCGAAAGGACGAGCCCGCCCAGAAGGGAGCGCCGTCGCATAGAGAGATCAGCTATCGGTTCCCTGGCGGACTTTCACGGCCATTCCCGTCTCGAAATCGGCCATCCCGCTCCCGGGGAGTTCCGCCCGGCCGACCGCGAGCAGGTCACCGTTGTCGTGGACGACGAGCGTCTCGTCGCCGGGCCGGATCTCCGGATCCGCGTGTTGGACGAACTTCGCGAAGGCGTTGCGGCCCTCGCGGACGAACGGTTCGCTCTCGTCGCCCACCACGACCCGGTACTGTGGTCCCGCAAAGGATTCGAGCAGGCGTCGCCCGCCGGCGAGCCCGAGTACGAAGCGGCCGTCAGTTGCGTATGTGGCGATACGGCCGTCATCCGCGTGGACCTGGCGCGGCCGTCCCGAACTGGTGTGGGTGATCTCGACTGCGGAGGCGGACGGAAAGAGGACCGCGCCGGCGCCGCGACCGAACTGATAGTCGGCCCCGCGCCGGAGACCACGGAACTCGCTATCGCTCATTATCTGTGGTGGCGCCCGTGTGGGTAACCCGCTTTCGGTCCAAAGGCGGGCGGCCAGCCGCTCTCATACTGTCGGCTGTAACATCACGGCAGAAATCGCC
>JAQCNK010000067.1 GCA_028275075.1 Haloarcula sp.
AACCGGAAAGACGGCCAGTGCGAAGTTCGTCAGTGAGGAACTGGAGACTACTTCCCAGAAGTACGAGGTGCCCTGCGAGGTCGAGTACATCAACTGTGAGGTGACCGATACCCAGTACCGCGTCCTCGCACAGCTCGCGAATAAGTTCATCAACAATAACATCGACGTCATCGACGACCGCATCGATGAACTGGAGAATCTCCGATCGCGGGCACGCGAGGACGCGAGCGAACTCGATGACACCGACTACGACTCCCTCGAAGCCGTCGAAGACGCCATCGACGGGTTCGAAGCCGATAAGGCGGAGTTCGAGGAGGTCCCCATGACCGGGTGGCCGACCGACCGCGTCTACAGCTCCTTCTTTGACGCCGTCGACTACCACGAGCGAGTCGTCGTCATCATGCTCGATGAGATCGACAAGCTCGTCGAGAAATCGGGTGATGACACCCTGTATAATCTTTCGCGGATGAACTCCGAACTGGAGAACTCTCGTGTCTCTATCATGGGGATCTCGAACGACCTGAAGTTCACCGACTTTCTGGACCCCCGCGTCAAGTCCAGCCTCGGCGAAGAGGAGATCGTTTTCCCGCCCTATGACGCCAACCAGCTTCGGGACATCCTCCAAGCTCGCGCCGACGTGGCGTTCAAAGGAAACGCGCTCACCGACGATGTCATCCCGCTGTGTGCGGCGTTCGCTGCACAGGAACACGGGGATGCTCGTCGTGCCCTCGATCTCCTTCGTACTGCTGGCGAACTCGCCGAGCGCGACCAGATCGACGATGTCGAGGAAGACCACGTCCGGCAGGCCCAAGAGAAGATCGAACTTGACCGCGTGGTCGAAGTCGTCCGCACGCTCCCCACGCAGTCGAAGATCGTCCTCTTCGCCATCATCCTCCTAGAGAAAAACGGCGTCCACAGCATCAACACCGGCGAGGTGTTCAACATATACAAGAACCTCTGTGAAGAGATCGACGCCGACGTGCTCACCCAGCGGCGAGTGACCGACCTCATCTCCGAGCTGGACATGCTGGGCATCGTCAACGCTGTTGTCGTCTCGAAGGGCCGCTACGGCCGGACCAAGGAAATCTCCCTGTCGGTCCCGACCGAAGAGACCGAGGCCGTCCTCCTCAGTGACTCGCGACTCGGTGATATCAATGACGTACAGCCGTTCGTCCAAGCGCGATTCGACAACTGATTCGTCCAGTCCCCGTCGGATACTGATACGTTGTAAGCCATTGCCGTGATTTGCCGGACCCGCCCCGGAAATTCACCGGTAAATCGTTACAACCGACCGTATGAGACCCGCTTCTGACGAGTACGCCTCGTTCAATAACCACTGTGGCCCTATCCGGCGACCGGCCCAGTCGTGTTCCCGGCGGCTTGGTTCCAGCCGAGACGAATCTCGCCCAGCAGCGGGACGCGGTGTTCAGCGGTACCGACGACCCACTCGATTTTCACTGGCTCGCTGATAGGGCTGGCGCCGACCTGGTCGTACTGGTTGTTGTTGTCGCCTTTCGTGACGAAACCGGCGTGTGGTGACGGGCAGTTCGTCAGTTCCTCGCAGTTGTCGGCGCCGAGTAAGTGATTCGTGTCAGCCCGGTCGTACCAGTTTTCATCGTCCTCGACGTAGAACATCGCCCGGTGTATGATCGGTGTCCGTATCTCGCTCCCATCAGGTTCGTAGACGATGACGTCTCCGGGCTGCTGGAACTTGACGTAGCCATCGGCCGCCGCCGCGGTCACGACACCGCCCTCAGCGTTCGGGCCCGCGAACCGTTCTGCCTCCATGACGAACACGAGGTCGCCCCGCTCAATGTGTGGGTCCATACTCGGGCTCTCAATAGCCACCAGCGGTGGCCAGACGCCGCTAACAGTAAAGAGCAGGAGCCCGATCAGGATGACGGCGCCGGCGCTGCCGAAAATATCTATCCCATACTGGACGAACTGCGGCGGCTCGTCGGCGCTCCCAGACAGCCCATCGTCACTGGACATTCGTGGTCGGATTACCGGGAGGCGCGCAATCAACGTTCCGTTGTCCCAGTGGGCGCCGGCTCCGTCCGATATCCTTTTGAGCGCCAACGGGTACAGACGTACTGTGCCACTCTCGACGCCGGCCCGTATCGTCAGCGAACTGGCCAGCCGCGGCTACAACGCCGAACCGGCAGCGGTGACCCGCCTGGCAGGTACCCCGGAGCCGGCGGCCGCGCTCGAACGCGCACTGGAAACGATGCCTGACGACGCGCTGAAGCTCTCTGCCGATCACGTGGATTCGGTGCTTGAGCGGTCGGAATCGCGGGCCGACGCCAGGCAGACAGCGGGGTCGAGTACCAAACCTGAGACAGCGACATCTGACACCGAAGACCCCTCTGTTTCAACTGGAACCACACCCTCCGAGTCGAAAGACGACGTTGGGGGCGCTCCAGTCGAAACGAAGGGGTCTCGCGATGTCGACCGCTCCCAGCGCGCTATCGAGGTCGCTAACGACATGACCGGCAACTCGACCGGGACCGGTGAGTACAGTGACTTCGTCCACGTGTTTCGGGACCGGTACGAGAAGCTCGCAAGTCAGCTCCGCGGTCGGGTGAACCACCGCCCGACGGACGCCATCGAGAACATGAGCGGTGGGAGCGAGGCCGCTCTCATCGGAATGGTCTCGGATATCCGGTCGACCGCGAGCGGCCACTGGCTGGTTGAACTCGAAGATACGAACGGTACCTTTCCGTGTCTCGTGATGAAAGACCGCCCTATCGCCGACCTCGTGCAACAGCTCCTGCTGGACGAGGTCATCGCCGTCGACGGGACGCTGGCCGACGACGCGGGCATCCTCTTTGTCGATTCGCTGCATTTCCCGGATGTTCCTCGGACTCACTCCCCGTCGACCGCTGACCGCCACGTCCAGGCCGCGCTTATCTCCGACATCCACGTCGGCAGCCAGGAGTTCATGGCCGACGCCTGGCACCGCTTTACCGACTGGCTCCACACCCCCGAAGCCGAACACGTAGAGTATCTGCTCATCGCCGGCGATATGGTCGAGGGGGTCGGCATCTACCCCGAGCAGGACGAGGAACTGGACATCATCGACATCTACGACCAGTACGAGGCGTTCAGCGAGTATCTGAAAGAAGTCCCCGGCGACATGGAGATACGCATGATCCCGGGCAACCACGACGCCGTCCGGCTGGCCGAACCCCAGCCCGGCTTCGACGAGGAACTGCGCGACATCATGTCCGCCCACGACGCCAGCGTCCACTCGAACCCCTCGCTGGTGACCGTCGAGGGCGTCACCGTCCTCATGTACCACGGCGTCTCGCTTGACGAAGTCATTGCCGAACTCCCCGACGAGGAGGCCAGCTACGAGGAACCACACAAAGCGATGTACCAGCTCCTGAAGAAACGCCACGTCGCCCCCCAGTACGGCGGCCACACCCGGCTTGCGCCCGAAGACCGGGACTATCTCGTGATGGAGGCGGTTCCCGACGTCTTCCACACCGGTCACGTCCACAAACTCGGCTGGGGGCAGTACCACAACGTCCTTGCCCTGAACTCGGGCTGCTGGCAGGCCCAGACGGAGTTCCAGAAGTCCGTCAACATCGATCCCGACTCCGGATACGCACCGATCTTGGATCTGGATACGCTGGAGATGACGGTCCGGAAGTTCACTTAGTCTCGTTATCTCGTCCGCTCGAAGACGAGCCCGTAATGATACGGTGGCAGTTCGATGGTTCGGACCCGGATGAACTCAGCCGCGTCCAGTACCGTCCGCTCGGTTTCCTCCGGGGAACAGCGTAACTCCGTTGGCGGGCCACGTGGCTCCCCGCCGACCGTCGTCCGTTCCCGGTCGACCGGCTGCCAGTTGATGACGACGAACTCCCCGCCGGGAATAAGCGATTCATATGCTTCCCGGACGAACGCTGCTGTCTCGTCGATGCCGTGGAATGTATTCGCTATCAGCACCCTGTCGACGAGTTCGGGGAGGTGTCGGCTCAGCGACCGGGCGTCCCCCGCGATGGTCGCGACATTCGTTATCCCGTTCATATCGGCCAAGGTCGACAGCTCCGACAGCAGCGATTCGTCGATATCGAGGGCGTATACGGTTCCAGGTTCGGTGATTCGCGCCGCCGGCAGTGCGAAGTACCCGTTCCCACTCCCAATTTCCGCGACCGACTCGCCGGCCTCGACTCCGAGACGCCGCAACGTCGCCCCGGGCGTCGGCCACAGTCGTCCCCACCAGTCCCAGTC